>JAKQCH010000103.1 GCA_029573825.1 Spirochaetota bacterium
AGGACCCCGCCCTCGCTCAGGTTGGCCGCATCGGCCCTTACGAAGGATTCCCTCTCGAAATCGAGCTCCACAAGCTGATTTATCTCAAAACGGGGATGTTTTCTGTTCTCAGCGGACATCCGGTTCCTCCCTCTCCAGGTGTGGCAGCCAATACCCCGGTCCATTGGGGATGAATCAGATATCTGGTGCCTGAAGGGACCATTTCACGGGATGCATCATCTGTCAATAAATATTCACAAGATAATTTATGACATGGATTTTCTGACAATACGGGGAGAAAACAGCAATAAAAAAGGGCTACGCCCATTTGCATGGGATAGCCCTTTTGATAAGGTTAGGGATAAAATCGTTTATATAACCGAAACTCGAACGGCTCTAGGCCCTTTCTCGCCTTTCTCAATTTCAAACTGTACTTCCGCACCTTCCTGAAGTGTCTTAAACCCTTCACCGAGAATACTGGTGTGGTGTACAAAATAATCCTTTCCTTCACTTGTAGTGATAAAACCGAAACCTTTTTGGTCGTTAAACCATTTAACTGTACCTTGTGTCATACTGCTGACTCCTGAAATGTTATTGTGGGCAAAACCCATTTTCGATAAGCATATAAAACACTACGAAGATTACCTGGAAGAACGACGGGTAAGTTTACGAGAAGTATTTATACAGCTTAATCTTATAAAGACAATATACGTACACCCTGATCGTTGTCAACATTTTAATAACAAAATTACCAAAAAAATAATTCTTGTGATATTTCTTTGATTTTTCAACTTTTCCGGCACTGTAAGCGGATAATAAATATTTGTTAAAGGATGATATAATTTTTTATTCTGCAACTTTCCAGAGCAGTTACCTGTCTTTAAGCAGTGTGATGGTGTGCCCTTTCCATACATCATTGCCGGTTTACGCTGCCGCATTGCTAAAACACTATTTATGCCATGGAGAAGTTATGATATCTACGATCTGCAAAAATATAACAGGTGCAGTTTCCGCGATCATCCTTTCAGCCAACACGCTGTTTTGTGTGATTGCCCTGGTAGTTCCAGTGACCATTCTGAAATTGACCATACGGTTTAAACCGGCAACCGTTTTTTTTGACAAAGTGCTGAACGGTATTTCTCTCTTCTGGACACGGGGAAACAACACAGCACTGATGCTCACCAGAAAAATTGTCTGGACGGTACAGGGCACCGAGACACTTGAAAAGAACAAATGGTATCTTGTTATATCGAATCACCAGTCATGGACCGACATTATGGTCCTGCAAAAGATACTATACGGGAAGGTCCCTTTCATAAAATTCTTTTTAAAGAAAGAACTGATATGGGTGCCCATCCTGGGCATGGCATGGTGGGCCCTTGACTTTCCATTTATGAAGCGGTATTCAAAGGAATTTCTGGAAAAAAATCCCCATCTGAAAGGCAAGGATATCGAAATAACAAAAAAAGCCTGTGCAAAATTCAGCCACATACCGGTATCAATCATGAATTTCGTTGAAGGAACAAGGTTTACCGCGGAGAAGCATGACCGGCAGAACTCCCCCTTCCGGAACCTGCTGAAACCAAAATCAGGGGGCATTGGATTTGTGTTCTCCACAATGGGCCAGCAGCTTTCAAGCATCCTTGATATAACAATTGTCTATCCCGGGGGCCCCTACAGCTTCTGGGACTTCCTCTGCGGGCAAGTAACTGACATACGGGTTGATGTTCAGGAAATACCGGTCACTGAAAAAATTCGCGGGGACTATGTGAACGATGCAGCGTACCGTGACCGTTTCCAGCATTGGCTCAATGACCTGTGGGAAGAGAAAGATCTGAAAATTGACTTAATGTTAGACAGAACCAATCCCGCGGCGAATATACCTGAACAGCGGCAGCACGAAACAGGCAATACCGAAATGACAGAATATAACTAAAACCAACTTCTATATTAACAACAGGGCCGCGGCAAGAAACCGCGGCCCTGTTGTGTGTACAGCAATTGAATCACGTTTATGGAGCGACTTTGAAATCACCGACGACCCACGAGGCGGAATGAAAGTCCGCGGACCCCTGGATCATGCCCCTGGTAAAAACTTTATTATAGGTATTTACCAGCTTGTTGGTCCTGTCAAAATAACGTACCGTTACATTCAACTTATCCCCGCCTGAATAATAATTCACAAAACAACGGAACTTGGTTTCCTCCCCCAGAGAGAATACGCGAATGTTCTCAGGGCCGAATCCGCTCATGTTGTCGACATCAAGATTTATATGGGTACCATTGTTATTCGTGGTACGGCCGCCGTAATATACATGCAGCCCTTTTGGTTCGCAATCAAGGTGCAGATCAACATCGCCGGAGCCATCCCAGCTGAGCTCAAACCGCGCAATTGATGACATAACATTCGACTTCACCCTTACCATCGGAGATCTTCCCACATATTTACCCCCGGATTTCATAAAGGTACAGATATAGTTATATCCGCTCGCAAGAACAACTTTGCTGAGGATACGCGCGCCACCCCCGGCCCTCCGTTTTGCCAGGCTCTCGGAACCATTATTCCACAAATACACATCCACATTTTTACCCGGAACATCTTTGGGGAGTACAATATTCGCATCAAGAATACCCTCTCCCGTGGTGCCGTCAAGGGGGCTGGGAATATCAGTCACCACATTGCCCCGCGCCGTCTGGGTAAAGCACAAATACTGCTTAACCGGCTGCTGCGGCGGAGGGTTAAGCCCTTTGCCGTTCGCTTCCGGCCAGTAATCGCTGGGAGGAACAGGCTGCGGTTCTATCTTCTCCTCCGCCCCCGGAGACTGGACTCTGATCACACGGCTCCGCCCCCATATCCGGTTATTTAATTTGATGATAAAACAGATATAATTCTCGCCGTTCACAAGGGGTATCTGAACAGACACCTCATTCTGCGCCTGAGCTCCCCGCTGAATGGGCTGCACCTGTCCGTTCCTCCATACGAAAATATCGACACCCTGGGGAGGAAGCATGGCGGGAAGCTTCGCCTGGACATAGACCACGCCCTGATCCGTAATGCCAGCAAGGGGCAGCGGAACACGGGCAACCACCGCTCCCCTTGAAACGACTTCAAATGCTACAAAAATTTTCCGGGGTACGCTGTTAATATTCCGGAACCCCTTACTCTCCGCTTCCGGAGCAAAATCCAGCATGTTGCGGATTCCGCTGACAGAAGACTGATTTACGAAAACATTGCCCACATTGTTTAGAATCCCGGCATGTGCGGAATATTCCCTCTCTGCGTTACCATTGATAATATTTCCGGGAAAACCGGAAAATAAAATCAGACCCGCTGAAAAGATTAACGCCACCACACCGGCAAAAAGCATTTTTTTTCTGAAAACCATACCGTCACCCCCGGTAAATTATTCAAATCCGGTCAATCAATTCACTATAATATACAAAAGTGATTGAAATTATTTTCTTAAAATACAATTAAATCAAATAATTTTTTCAAAAATTGCTTATTCAAATTTAATAAAAAACTGCGGGCATACATATAAATGAAAACGAATACATTGACATGCAGTTCTGCGATAATCTACTTTTTCAGCGGGACCGGGAACTCCCTCCGCGTGGCAAAAAAAATTGCTTCACTGATCAGCATCCCGTGCCATTCCCTTGTAAACATCCGCTACAAAAAATATTTCAACGCAGCGGACCAAACCATTAGCCGCATTACAGGATTTGTGTTCCCCGTTCACGGTTTCACCGCGCCCTGGGCGGTAATGCGTTTTGCCGCATCCATGCCCCGGGGTAACGGGTCACAGGCGTTTGTCGTGATCACGCGGGGCGGTTCACGGCCATTCTGGATATTTTTTCTTCCCGGCCTCGGCGGCAGCGCGTCATATATTGTCGCCCTTATCCTCATGCTGAAAGGATACCGGATTCAGGGGATTACAGGCGTTGACATGCCCTCCAACTGGATGTCACTGCACTGGGGACTTCACAGAAAAAACCAGGATTATATTTTCAACAGGTCGGAAAAAAAGATCAGGGCCTTCAGTTCCCGGATCGCATCAGGGAAAAGATATCTTTTCACGCTGAACAACTGTAGTGAATTCATCGCGGGATGCGCCCTGGCGCCGGTTTCATTTCTATATCTCATAATCGGACGTTTTGGTCTTGCCAAAATGTTTTATGCCAATACCCGGTGCACAGGTTGCGGGCTCTGCGCCCGGGAGTGCCCGGTGAGTGCAATCATAATGAAGGGGTCGATACATCCCCGCCCCTATTGGACCTTCTCATGCGAAAGCTGCATGCACTGCATGGGGTACTGCCCGGAAAAGGCCGTCGAGTCAAGCCATCCCCTGGGCGCCGCATTCTATTTTCTTTTTTCCGCCTCCGGTTCAGCGCTCCTGATGCTCACTGTAAAAATGTTTCCCGGAATTTCCGGGCAGCTTCATCTGGCGCTGGCCCTGGTCCTCAACTACTGCGTCATCATGGCCGGATATTTCATCATATACCGGATATTCTTTCTCATGATCAGAATTCCGCCGGTCAACAGACTCCTCACCGGCGCGACACTTACCCATTATTACCGCCGCTACCATGAGCCGGAAACGGCCATCGCGGACTATCACCGGCAATGACATCCGTGATTGAGCGGATTTTTCGGTTTCTCTGCAACAAAATTACCGGAGGTGATCCAAATATATCAACCCCCAAAAAAGGAGCGCTCAGATGATATTTAAAAAATCAGATGCTTTTGCAATAATGAAGCACGGCGTACAGATGCACATTTACAACACGGCGGAACAATGTCCCCAGGCCGCCGTGGTACTGCAGGAAACCGGACAGGGCCATGGAGAGGAATTTCTTCATGAAACAAGCGCCTTTATCTATTACATACTTGAGGGCACCGGGACCTGGGTCATTGAGGATGAGGAATTCGAAGTACAGGCATCGGATGTGGTGATTGTACCTCCCGGGAAACGGTTCTATTTCCGGGGAGCGCTGAAACAGCTCTGCATAACCGCTCCGGCATGGACGGAGCAGCATGAGAAACACATCAGGTACATAGATCTTGCACAATAATCATACACCGGCGACGTATGCCCGTCACAACCTGCCGGATGCATAATCCGGAACCCTGCAGGCAGTTAACATTCTATAATTTTTGTACAAAATTATAAAATGGCTTGAATATTTTATTGTTGATGATATCACGTGGCCTCTGAGAAAAACTAATGAAATTTCAATTGCTTTATAAATGGAGGGGCAATGGCTTACGACACCTTAAAGGCGCTTCCGCCGAGAATAAACTACACTGAGAAATACCGGAATGAACGGGACATCCTTGAAAAAGACTTCCAGAAGCACCTTGACGAATGGAAGCAGACCGCCGTCATGGTGGTTAACCTCGCGAAGAAGTACGGAGACAGGGCACAGCTGCACCACAAGCCTTACGGAACATGGGAGACCTTCACCTGGAACCAGGTTTCTGAAATAATGTTTGCCGTTGCCGGGGCGCTCATTGAGTATGGTATGAAGGAAGAGGAAATGACAGGAATCTTCTCGACCAACCGCGCGGAATGGCACCTGTCAGACCTCGGGTCCCAGCTTATACGCTGCGTCCCTGTTCCGATCTACGCAACCAACACCGAGAAGGAAGTTGAATATTTAATAAATGACGCCGGCGTGAAGGTCCTCTTTGTGGGAAGACAGGTCCATTACGACAGATCATACGCTCTCCTTGACAGGTGCCCGTCACTTGAAAAAATTGTCGTGTTCCACAGGGGAACAAAAGTCCACGACGACCCCCGTGTGATTATGTGGGACGATTTTCTTGAACTGGGCAGAAAAGCGGGGCATCGCGAAAAAATTGAAGAAATAATGTCCAGAGCGCACTATGAGGACATGTGCACCATTATATACACATCGGGAACGACCGGCGAACCGAAAGGCGCCGTACACACTCACAAGACCCTTATGCAGAACTCATGGGGCGTTGGAAGATACCTTCAGGGAGGTTTCACCGACAAGGAATCAACGCTCTGCATGCTGCCCCTGACCCATGTACTGGAACGTTCATGGGATTACGGCATTTTCTCCATGGGGATGCAGATTTACTACTGCGAAGACCACAACGAAATCCTGGAATATCTTACTGAAGCAAATCCGTCCATCATGAACGGAGCGCCGAGACTTTTTGAAAAAATATATTCCACAGTTTATACAAAGCTTAAAGACGCTCCTCCTCTCAAACAAAAGCTTTTTCACTGGGCAGTATCTGTGGGCAAGGCACATGGGGACATGGTACTGAACGGGAAACAGCCGGGGCTGCTCCTGTCACTGAAACGGAGAATTGCCGGAAAACTTGTCCTCGACAAAATCAAGGGCCTTTTCGGAAAAAACATTCACCACGTGAATTTCGGCGGCGCGCCGCTGAATCAGGAAATTGAAAAATTCTTTTTTTATTGCGGCATTCTGGTTGCCGGGGGATACGGCCTCACTGAAACATCCCCTGTTCTTACGATCAATGGCCCCGGGTGTTTTAAATTCGGCACTGTCGGCCCCGCATCACCTCTTGTTGACATTCGGATTGATCCCGACACCGGGGAAATTCAGGCAAAGGGCCCCAATGTATTCAAGGAGTATTACAACAAGCCGGACAAAACGAAGGAGGCATTCACCTCTGACGGGTGGTTCCGCACCGGTGATATCGGCGTTTTTGATGAAGACGGGTACCTTAAAATCACCGACCGCCTCAAGGACCTCATTATCACTTCCGGCGGAAAAAACATTGCGCCGCAAATGATAGAACTCCTCATGGCGGAGGACCTCTTCATTGAGTACATCGCCGTTGTGGGAGACGGAAAGAAATATATCTCAGCCCTCATTGTACCCTCCTTCGAGAACCTTGAGGATTGGGCAAAAAAGAACAACATTGAATTCACGGGGAGGGAAGACCTGATCAAAAACCCGAAGGTCATTGAGTTTTACAAGTCGATAATTGACAGTCGCCAGAAAGACCTGGGGCAGGTGGAGCAGATTAAATCATTCACCCTCCTCCCGAAAGAGTTTTCACAGGAAACAGGAGAAATAACCCCCACCATGAAGGTAAAACGGAAGGTGGTGCAGGAGAAATACAAGGATATCATTGACACAATGTATAAGGAATAGACCCGGGAAGGGCCGCCGCAACATGGCGGCCCTTCCCATTTAGCGCAAAGCTTATAGTACTGAAAAAATTTTATTATAAAAAAGTATTGTACACGATTTGCATGCAGAATTATTATTGCCCAAAATTCTGCTATATTTAACATAGCATCGGTTTCCTGGATTTTACCAACAATATCCGCATAATTACCGGAAAATTATTGATATTTTTTTGACTTGCATTCATCTTTTGCTATATATTGATGTCAATTCTTTCCAAAAATAAACACCACAATAAACCGAATACGATGAAAACATTTTTTATAAGAAAACTAACACGGGCGGCATTCATGGCCCTTATCCCGTCGATTGTTCTTGCCACATCGATTTACAGCGCCCTGCTGTCATATTCCGCCCCGGAAAGCGGACAATGGGTGATGGCGACCCCGGAAGCGCCGTTTCAGGGGAGATCCGGACATACCGGCACGGTGTTTAAAAACAGGATGTGGATCATCGGCGGCTGGAACGGAAACAGCGGCCTGAACGACGTCTGGTACTCCCGGGACGGGAAAACATGGATATGCGCAACGCGTAACGCACCCTTCAGGGAGCGCGCCGCCCACACGGCTATTGTGTTTGACAATAAACTCTGGATAATCGGTGGCCTCACATACGACCGTGAAAAAAACATCATTGACCTGAACGACGTCTGGTACACCTCAGACGGCGCACACTGGGTATGCGCGGCTCCCCATGCGGGGTTCACCTCACGGGGCGGCCATTCGTCAGTGGTTTTCAGGGACCGCATCTGGGTAATCGGGGGAATCGCCTGCAGCGCCGACGTGTGGAGCTCGCGGGACGGCGTCCACTGGGACCGCGCAACGAGAACTGCGGAGTTCGGCTCCCGTGGCGGCCAGTCGACGGCGGTTCTTAACAACGAGATAGTACTTATCGGCGGCATGTACGTCGATAATGAAAACCGCTTCAACAGCCTCAAGGACGTCTGGATTTCCAGTGACGGAAGCCGGTGGAGAAAAGTGCATCACTCCGAAGGGTTCTTTGCCGGGGGCGGACAGTCATGCGCGGTAATTGACGGCCGCCTCTGGGTCATGGGAGGATTCAGGAAAAGCGGCGCCATCTTCGCCTCCCGCAACGGCTCGGAATGGGAACATATTGACGGTTCTGCGGAGTTCGGCGAACGTGTCGCACACACCTGTATCGCCTTCAAGGACAGGATATGGGTGATCGGCGGATATACCGGAGCACGGCATACCAGTGACGTCTGGTCGGCAAGTCCCGGCCAATTATAGGATACCTGCTCTCCCGGATCATTATCGGCCCCCAAAAAACGGATATTATGAATACTGAACTGCACCCTGCATATAGTCACCGTATCTGGAAATGGACAAAACGATTCATTCTTGCTGTTGTTGCTGTCCACCTGGTTTTCATTGCGGTTATCGGGATATGCCTTTTTCTGCTCCGCTCATGGAACCCGCCGACCACAAGCCTCATGCTGTACCGGGAACATGTGTACGGCTACCGCCCTGTTCCGGTACAGTTTGTTCCGTTTTCCGCCATACCTGACGACATTATCAAGATGGTAATCGCGACCGAGGACTACCAGTTCTACAGCCACTTCGGCATTGACATCGAAGCGATCAAGCGGGCGTACTTCATAAACCGCAGGGTGGGATACCGGATGTTCGGCGGCAGCACCATCACCCAGCAGATATCGCGGACCCTTTTCCTGCTCCCGAAAAAAATACTGCTCCGAAAATACGCGGAAATACTAATTGCCATCGAGATGGACCTCATCCTCTCCAAGGAGCGCATTCTCGAACTGTATCTCAACTACTGCGAGTGGGGCCACGGGGTGTACGGCATCGCCGCCGCGTCCCGGCACCATTACAGGAAGGACTTCAGGGAACTCACCATAGACCAGACCGCAAGGCTCATCACCATTTTAGCGAACCCCATCGATTACAGCCCCGCGACGTTTGGAAGCAGAAAATTCCTTGCATACCGTTACAACATCATTAAATTCAGGTATTACACGTACCTGAAATTCAACAACCTCGTCCGCAGGCGCAGCGCAACAGCCCGCTGACCGGGAAGAGCAGGTTTTTCATGTACAGGAATTATTTTTTTTGGGGGGTTGATACAATACGCCGTGTTCACCGCCCCTGCCGTTCCAGGAGGACACCGTGAGAAGAAGCGACAAGGAAATTCATTCCCGAGAGGAGCTGGAATCAATCATACAAAAGGGCGAAATATGCCGCCTCGCCATGGTGGACAACGGGAGGCCCTACATCGTGCCGCTGCATTACGGATACGATAACGGTGCGCTCTGTTTCCATTCCGCACCTGAAGGAAGGAAGCTGGACATCCTCCGTGTTAATCCCGAGGTCTGCTTCGAAATTGAAACCGGAGTCGAACTCGTCACCGCAGATAAGCCCTGCGGATGGGGGGCGAAGTTCAGGAGCGTCATCGGATACGGAACCGCTTCCTTCATAGAGGATGCCGACGCGAAAGCGGAGGCCCTGGCACGAATCATGGCGCATTACGGAGGGAGCGGAAATTATTCTTTTACAGAAAAAGAGGTCTCAGGAGTCACAGTGTTTTCAGTCTCAATCACCTCCATGACCGGCAAACGTTCTCCCGCGCAGTAAAATTTTCTGCAGAGTGCTTGACGTTTCCTCACCGGTGATACATCTTCCCAAAAAGTTATACGCATTCACAGGAATGCGCTCCCGACAATAAAACCGTAACTACCGGAGATACCATTATGGAACATGACCGCATGCCGGACTTTGCGTTTAAACTTATGAACCTGTCTTTCAAATTAAGGGACATCTTCGGCCATCCTGACAAAAAGCTCGCTGCCTTCGGAATAAAGGAAGGGTTTACTGTTATTGATTACGGCTGCGGTCCGGGACGATATCTGCAAAGAGCTTCAGAACTCGTCGGGCCGGGAGGAAAGGTGTACGCCGCAGACGTTCACGAACTTGCGGTGGAACATGCCCGTGAAATTATCCGCCAGAACTCCCTCCCGAACGTGGAAACTGTCCAGCTGAACGGGTACATCTGCCCTCTTGACGATGAAACAGCAGACATGGTGTACGCCCTGGACATGTTTCACATGGTTTCAAAACCTGAGCCGTTTCTGAGGGAAATTCACCGCCTGTTAAAAAAGAAAGGCACACTGATTATTGAAGACGGCCATCAGCCCAGAATGGTGACAAAGGCAAAAATTGATTCTGTGAAGATATGGGACATCGCTGAGGAAACAAAACAGTATCTGAAGTGCAGGCCGAAATAGAGAGTATCTCCGCCCCATGATGGGTAAAAATCAGTTTCATAATCCCGTATTAAGGCATGGAGAGGGTATGTCCAGCCACAAAGGGGAATGGGATGAAGACCCTTTAACATTCACAGATGAAGATTATGTCCTGGAATGCATTTGATTGCTTAATACCAGTGCCTGCTCTTTCACCTCGTTGGCCTGGGTCAGCAGCTTTTCAGCTTCTTCAGAGTTTTTTTGAGTAATTTCATTTACAGAATAAACAGATTTTTCAATCTCCTCAATTGCTCTTTTCTGTTCATTAGTGGAAATTTTAATGGTGTCAGAGCTGTTTTTTACCTCTTCTGCTTCTTTATTGACCGCTATATTAATCTCTTTTTGAACAACCATCTGATCAGCTATCTCATTAATCATGTCAGTTGTATTTTTAACTCCCATTACAATACTCTGAATGGTCTCAACCGTCATTCTCATGTCAGCAGAACCCTTTGCAATTTCTTCGATATTGATTTTAATTAGCAGGTCAATATCCTTAATACTCTGTGCTGTCTGGTCCGCCAGTTTTGAAATTTCATCTGCGACAACCGCGAATCCCCGTCCTGCATCACCCGCTCGGGCCGCTTCTATAGCCGCGTTGAGAGAAAGAAGATTAATTTTGTCTGATATATCATTTATGATTTCTATGATATCAGTCATTTTACCTGAGCTGTCTGAAATTTTTTCCATTCCATTACTCATTGAGTGTATTGAGGACTCTCCTGATTTTGCCAGGGTCGATATGGATTCCGCCATGGCATTTGCTTTCTCAATTTTCTGACCCATATCTGAAATGGTTTCTGACAGCTGTTGAAGTTTATCAATGAGTTCGTCGAGATTCTTCACCTGCTGGTCTGAAACCCCGGCAATGGATTCTCCACTGCCTGATACCTGTTCAATTGTGGCCATTATTTCTTCCGAGGCAGCCGCATGACTCTGGGAATTTTCAGAGAATGCCTGTGATGTCACAGACAGTTTTTCTGATGATTCCGCCAGGACCCGCGCGGAGTTTCCCAGGGAGGTAAAAAGATCTGTTATAACACCATACTGGTCTTCCTTAATTTTGCTGTCTTCCTCAGATCTTTCTATGGCATCATTTGTAATGGAGATAATCAGCAACGATACCGCAAAGATAATTATAAGTGTAAACGTGCTGTCAACAACTCCGGCTTTCGCGGCGCTGAGGGTAACGGGATCAAGTTTGCCTTTGACAAGATTAAAAAATACCAGGTCAGATATTATAAACAGGAGTGAAACTGCAATGAGGGATATCCTGTTGCTGAAAAGGGTTGTTATTACCATAGCTCCTGCCATAAAATAGATATATGAAGTATACCCGTTTTCCGGTGACAGATATAATTTACTCATAAGGCCTGCGGTAAGTGCTGTTGAGAGGGTAAAGATTATAATATTTACTGAAAAATAATAACGGCCTGTTTTTAATACAAAGAGAGAAATAATAACAGCTATCAGTATAACAACAACCGCCAGACTGGATTGAAGAAAGATTGCAGGATTTAGAATGAGTTTAAAAACAATAATCATTAGAGGCAGTAAAATGCAGAACAGCAACAGCATATAGAGGAATGTTGTGGATTTCCGCTGTATCAGATAGGATGAATTACTATACTTTGTTAAGAAATATTTCTTTAT
>JAKQCH010000106.1 GCA_029573825.1 Spirochaetota bacterium
GATACGGGTCGCCTTCAGCCATAATATTCCCGAGAGAATTGTCGCTCTTGACACAATCAACACGCTTATAATTACACTGATGATAGTCCTCGGTGTTGTCCAGAGGAAGGCGCTGTATATTGACATCGGGATTGTGTATGGGATTATTTCCTTTATCGGCACATTGTATATTGCGAGATATTTAATTGAGGAAAAGAAATAATGGAAATTGCGGTGTTTATTCTGCTGGGCCTTGGACTTTTTATTAACGCGATGAGTGTCGTGGGGCTCCTGAGGTTTCCCGATATTTATACCCGTCTCCATGCGGCGACAAAAACTACCACCTTCGGAACAATTTTCATTGTTGCCGGGGTCATCGTCCACAGCTTTATTGTGGATGATGAGGCGAGTGTCACGATTATTATGCATTCAGCCATAGCCCTTGCGGTTGTTATCTTTACCAATCCCATCAGTGCTCACGCAATTGCCCGCGCGGCGCTGTATTTCGGAATAAAACCCTATGGTGTTGTTATCAATGATCTTTCTGAAAAACAGAAACAGGCGCGGAGGAAACGGGTATGATTTCATCGGTATTATTTATTATTCTCTCGGCGGTCATTATTCTTACTGCGATGCTGAGCCTGTATTTTCGGGACCTTCTTGCAAGTATTGTGAGTTATGCGGTCATGAGTCTTGTACTGACAGTTGTTTATTTTCACCTTGATGCTCCCGATGTCGCCATCGCGGAGGCGGGGATCGGTGCGGCGCTGACCATCAGCATCTTCGTTCTCACCATCAAACTCACCAGGAGGCGTGAGGAATGAAGCTCGCAAGCTTTCTTTCACTTGTACTGATTACCGGGTTTCTTTTTGTCGCAATAAACAAGCTTCATCCTGTGGGGGCACCGCTTGGGAATCCCGATGTCCTTAAGGACAGGAGCAGTGCGGCTACGGACATTATCAATGTAAACACCATGGATGATTATTATCTGCGAAACAGCCAGACGGAAACCGGGTCAAATAATGTCGTTTCGAGCATTGTCTTTGACTACCGCGGGTTTGACACCCTCGGAGAAGCGACGGTGCTTTTTCTTGTGGTAACAAGTATATCAATGCTTCTCTCTCTGCTTTATAAACGCGAGGATGTTGATGACTATGAATTCAGGAAGCCCAACGAGTTCCCCGGAGACGTATCACGGATTATATCCTACGGGTCATATCTTCTGTATCCCCTGATCATCACCTTCGGGGTATACCTTGTGATTCACGGACACCTTTCTCCGGGAGGAGGGTTCCAGGGTGGGGCGGTGATGGCATCAGGGACCGCCCTGCTTCTGGTGAGCGCGCTCATTACCCGTCATGTTCACCGGACCCGGCGGATTTTTTCTTTTTTCGAGTCCCTTGGGCTCACTATTTTTATATCCATGGGATTTGCCGGAATCGGGACCACGTTCCTGTATAACTTTCTTGCAAACGGATCATCAACCTTGTTCGGACGGGCCATACCTTTCGGTCCGAATCCGGGATTTCTGAATTCCGGCGGTGTGCTGCCGGTGCTGAGTTTCGCGATCGGCGTGGAAGTCTTTTTCGGTCTTAGTATAATACTTGTTACACTGTTCCATGTCGCACGGCACAGAAAAGATATGGAATAACGGAGATTTCGTAATGACTGATTTTTTTCTTTATGTGACCGTTGTGCTTCTTGTTTTTTTTGGTCTCAGCGCGGTCCTCTTTAAACGCAACCTTATCAAGATTGTCATTGCCCTGAATATACTTGAAGCGGGGGTAAATCTCTTTTTTATAGTTCTCGCCTACAGACCTGAGGGGACTGCGCCGATTTTCACTCTTGCTCCGGAACTCGAGAAGCTCCGTATGGTGCTTCCCACTCCCCAGGCACTGATACTGACAAACATCGTGATCGGTTTTGCCACAACCGCACTGATGCTCGTATTCGCGGTGTTTATCTACCGGAACAATGGTACACTTGATATCCGGAACCTGAAAGGAGTAGAGGACCATGACTGAGCATCTTCCTGTGCTGATTATTGCCGTGCCGCTCCTCGCGGCGTTTGTACTTCCTATTGTCCGGATACTCGGCGTTATACCACGCGATATTTTTGTCTTTTCAGTGTTCATTGCGGTCAATGTCATGCTGATGAGCCTTATACCTGATATATGCATCTACAACAAGACCCTGCACTATGTCCTCGGCGCGGCGTCACCTTCAACCCTTACACCGGAAGGGCTGGCATTCCCCATCAGGATCGTGCTGAAAATCGACGGTTTTTCCCTGCTCATGGCCGTCTTTTCCGCGATTGTGGGTCTGGTGGGTTTTCTCTATTCCCATAAATTCGTTCCCGAAGATGGTAGAAAAAACTATTATGTAATCCTGCTGCTCCTGATGCTTGTGGGAATGATCGGCCTTGAATTCACCAACGACCTTTTTAATTTCTTCGTTTTTCTTGAAATATTATCGATATCATGCGCGGCCCTTGTGGCCTTCCGTACCAATCAGAAACATCCGCCATACGCAGGATACAAGTATCTTCTGGTAAGCTCTCTCGCAACGAGTTTTTTTCTTCTGGGAGTGGGGCTTTGTTATGCGCAGTACGGTTCCTTTAATATGGACTATATCAACCGCATGCTGAATCATTCCCTGCTTGACCGCGTTGCGCTGGTTTTTATGATAATCCCCCTGGCGATGAAAGCGGGAGCGGTGCCGATGCACATGTGGGTTGCGGACACCTATTCCGAAGCTCCGGCGCCGGTAACGGCGATGCTGGTCACTGCGAGCCAGGCAAGTCTTTACGGAGTGTTCCGTCTTTCATTTACACTTTTCGGAAATTCAACCGCGAATATTTCCATAAATTATCATACCCTGGGGTGGATAATCATCATCCTCGGGGTGCTTTCCATGTTCATCGGCGTCACTATGGCGCTGGTGCAGCATGATGTGAAACGCCTTATGGCGTTCCACTCAGTCTCCCAGACGGGATATATGCTTCTCGGAGTCGGCGTCGGCATTGCGGTCTATGCCGGTCATGACGGAGGCGCCGCCTTCCATCAATACGGGAAGCTGGCCATGACCGGCGGGATATTCCACATTATCAACAACTCTATGTATAAGGGGCTCCTGTTCCTGACTGCGGGAGTAATGGTCCGGCGTTTCGGCACGGCAAACCTTGACAGGATGATTGGGATGGCGCACCGCGATGTTTTTACCACTATCGCGTTTATCGTGGGGGCCCTTGCCATTGCGGGGATTCCGCCATTCAGCGGTTTCGCTTCAAAGCTGATTATTTTTGAATCGGTGTATCACTTCAATCCCTTTCTTTCCGTAATAGCGATGTTCGTGTCCGTCCTGACCCTTGCGTCCTTCCTCAAGGTTTTTTACGGAGCGTTTCTTGGCCCGGAGCGGAAGGACCTTCTTGTGGACAATAATCCCCTCCCTCATGGAATGACTGCGGGCATGGGAATTATGTGCCTGTTTATTCTTATTATGGGAATTGCTCCCGAAGCGGTGATAAAATATCTCATAGATCCCGCAATCGCGGGTCTTGTGAAAATACTATAAGGGGAGTACAGCGAGAATGGATTTTCTAAACAGGTTCATCGCACAGAATACCGGAATACTGTGGTATCCGTCACTGCTCCTGGGTATTCTCATTATACTTGTTATTGTTCTAACCGTGTGGGGACGCCTGTTTTTCAGGCGCGACTACAATAAAAATTCCCCACAGGTGAAACCCTTCAACTCCGGTAATCTTGAAGAAATTGATTACAATATTGCGTCATCGAACCTGTTCTGGGGATTCAGAAAAGCGTTAGAGTCGTACTATGCGGTTATGATATCCTCTCACAGCGGGGACCTCAATGATTACCTTAAATGGCTGGCGATTTCAATCGCGATCTGCTTTCTCCTGATTGCCGGAGGGCTGCTATGATCAGAAAAAAAATATCCCTGAAGAACCTGAAACGCTCTCTCTGGGCTTTTCACCTGAATACCGGTTCCTGCAATGCCTGCGACATAGAAATTCTTGCCACGCTGATGCCGCGGTATGACGCGGAACGTTTCGGCATAAAGCTGGTGGGAACGCCGCGTCATGCCGATGTTCTTCTTGTTACGGGTACCGTCACGGAAAAAATCAAGGACAAGGTGCTTCGCGTATACGAACAGGTCCCTGAACCGAAACTGGTGATCGTAATAGGTGGCTGCGGTTCGACAAAGGGCGTATTCCAGGAATCCTATGCAATGGCGGGCCCCATTGATAATTTTATACCCGTTGACGTGTTTATTCCGGGATGTCCCCCCAGGCCCGAGGCTATTGTATATGGTATCGCGAAGGCATGGGAGAAAATCGAAGAGTCGGAGAAACGAAATGGCGCTGCATCATGATGAGATAGTGAACCGGCTCAAAAATGAATTCGGTGACGAAATACTGGGGATCAATGTAATTGAACGCACTGAAGGCGTTCTCCGGAAGCGTGATCAGCGCAGCATTGCTGTTTCCCTCACAAGGAAAGTCTTCCACCGTGCGGTATCATATCTTAAAACAATGGGGACGCTGCACATCGCCTGTCCGATGGCTTCAAGGGAATTTGATGATTATCTTGAGCTGATATATCCCTTCACGCTGTTCAGCGGAGAGGGTAATTTCAGTGAAATCCCTGTAATTGTCAAAGTGCTGCTTCCGGAGGATGATTTGTCGATACGTACCGTTACCGATATTATTCCCGGCATCCTCTTTATGGAGCGGGAAACCATGGAGATGCTCGGCGTCGTCATTGAAGACATTCCGGACCCGCGCAGGCTCTTTACTCCGGGCAATCTTCCGGACGATTTTAAACCGCTCCGGGAGAACCCGAAGGAACCGGAAGATGATTCACAGGAAATCAAATACTGAGGATAAAAAATGAGTACCAGACAGACGTATCCTTTACATATAGGTCCCACGCACCCCGCATTTAAGGAACCAGTTCAGTTCAACTTTGAAATTGAAGGCGAGCGGGTCATAACATGCGATATCGAATTTGGATATACCCACCGCGCAGTGGAGCATATCGCACGTGAAAGGAACTTTATCCAGATACTGTATCTCCTGGAGCGGATATGCGGGATATGCTCTGTGTCACATCCCATGGCATACTGTCTTGCTGTGGAGCAGGCTGCGGAAATTGAGGTGCCTCCCAGGGCGAAATATATCCGCACCATAATCGGCGAGCTTGAGCGCCTCCACTCGCACCTCCTGTGGACAGGGGTTGCAGCCCATGAAATCGGTTTTGACACGCTCTTCCTCTATACGTGGAACATCCGCGAGAAAGTTCTGGACTGCCTGGAGACAATTACCGGGAACCGCATAAACTATGGCATACTTACCATAGGCGGAGTGCGCCGTGATATCACCCCGGACCTCTATCCTGTTTTGCAGGAAACCCTTGACTATTATTACGATGTGTTTGAACGGGCACGGGAGATTATTCTTGATAATATGTCGATACAGCTTCGGTGTAAAAATGTGGGAATACTGAGCCATGAAAATGCCCTGGCATACTGCGCGGTGGGTCCCACGGCGCGGGCATCGGGAGTACCCAGAGACGTCCGCGTTGATTACCCTGTCAATGCGTATCCGGACATTGAGTGGCTGAAACCCGTGAGCCCCTTAGACGCGGGACGTGAACCGCGGGGCGACGTGTATGACCGCATGATTGTACGGGTCCATGAGATACACCAGTCCATTGATATCATAAATTTCTGCATGGAGAACATGCCGGAAGGGGCGGTGGACGTCGAACCGAAAGCGACGAAAATGATCAGCACCCTGAAGAAAGTTCAGGGTGAGGGGATTGGCCGCTATGAGGCCCCCCGGGGCGAAGTGTCGCATTATGACATTCTGGATAATAGGGAGGGGCCGCTGCTCATGAAAGTGAAGGCTCCCACCTATTCGAACGGCATTACATGGATGAAAATGTTTGACAATGTTGAAATTGCCGACATACCCATTGTCATCGCATCAATTGACCCCTGTGTGGCCTGCGCTGACAGAATGAGTTTTGTCGATTCCGGGGGCCGGCGCAGCATTATGACATCTGCGGACCTGCACAGACTGAGTGTGGAAAAACAAAGAAGGATCGGGAAATAATGATAACCCTTATTCTCACGTTACTGATGCCAGCATTTGTTCTTGTCGCTGGAATTGTCCTCGGGCTTCTCATGAAAGGCGTGGACAGGAAATTCGCCGCATACTTCCAGTCAAGAATCGGGCCGCCGGTACTGCAGCCCTTCTATGACATGGGCAAGCTTATGATGAAACAGTCCATAATTCCTGAAAATGCGGTAACGTGGATATTTAAAGGCGCACCGGTGACAGCGCTGTCTTCCTCGGTGTTGTTGCTGATATACATTGTAGTTCCCTATTTTCTGTATCTTTCCGGCGTTAACCACTTCT
Source organism: Spirochaetota bacterium (assembly GCA_029573825.1). Lineage (GTDB taxonomy): Bacteria > Spirochaetota > UBA4802 > UBA4802 > JAGODF01 > JAKQCH01. The sequence continues at coordinate 6,425 of JAKQCH010000106.1, forward strand.
TTCTTCAGGCGGGAGACCTGATTGTCATTCTCTATGTTCTTGCTATACCAACAGTCGCCCTTGTTTCCGGAGGGTTTTCGTCAGGTTCTCCCTATGCGGCAATTGGGGCACAACGTGAAGTGGTACTGCTTATGTGCGTTGAGCTGCCCCTGGCAGTAACCACTATTACTTTTGCCACCAAAATGTCGGCGGTATGCGAAAGCTGCCCGTCATTTTCACTCACCACTATCGCATCCCATCCTGTGTGGAATACAATGGGGCCCATGGGTATTCTGGGGGGCATGATGCTCCTGCTTTCTTTTGTATTTATTGTTCCCGCGGAATCGGCAAAGATACCCTTCGACCAGGGAGAGGCGGAAACCGAAATCGCCGAAGGCCTTCTCGCGGAGTATTCCGGGAAGTATCTCGCGTTTATTCAGATGGCTGACGGGGTGAAGTCATTAGCGCTTGTTTCCCTGACGGTGATTCTTTTCTTTCCCCATGGATTTACCGACCTTACTGGATTACGGATTACAGGGGGTGGATATGATTTTACTCTCGCCGCGGACGTGGTCCTCTTTTTTGTGAAAATATTTGCGGTGTACTTTTTACTCATTACCACAGTTCGGGTAATAATGGCCCGGTTCAAGATATCACAGGCGGCGAAAATACTGCTCCTCACTATTACCGTGGTGAGCCTGAGCGGATACATGCTTATTTATCTTGACACATTTATATCGGCGCTGTGACGCGGGAAAATACTGGAGGCAATAATGATAGCCGGTGTGTATAAATTTTTTGAGCAGTTCTTCTCGCCGAAGGCAACCAATATATTTCCCGTTAAACGGGTCCCTTCTTCCATAAAGGAACTTCTCGCGGGGGGCGATATCTATCCTCCCATTGCTGTTCATGACGGCTTTCGCGGTAAACTTCATTATGATTACATAACCTGCATTGGGTGCGCAATGTGCGAAAAGATATGCCCTGCGAAGGCGATTGAGATGTACCCTGTTGTGGAAAATGAGAAGAAGTCAAAACGGATAGTGATATATCTTTCACGGTGTACTTATTGTTCGGAATGCGTCAATATCTGCCCCAAAAACTGCCTATCCATGGGGAAGGAATTCATGCTTGCCGGATTTGACAAGTACGGTCCTGCGATGGTGGTGGGAAGTGTGGAAAGACGTGAACATGAAGTAAAAGAAGACAGCGGAGCCTGACGAAGACAGTAATGCCCGTAATAAAAGATTCAACCTATAGAGCGCCGTTTCTTTTCGGCGGTAGTCATCTGCAGACAATTCTCCCCACCTTATTTCGAAAAGTTGACGGCGTGGTGTACAGGCGTGAGCGCATTGATACTCCTGACGGGGATTTTGTCGACCTCGATTTTTCTTCAGTGGGTTCACCCAGGGCAGTGCTGGTGTCCCATGGCCTTGAGGGGAAATCAGACAGGGCATACATGAAGGGAATGGTCCGTGCTTTCAACAGGCGCGGATGGGACGGTGTGGCATTCAACTTCCGCGGATGCAGCGGCGAACCGAACAGGACTGCAACAACCTATCACAGCGGTAAAACCGAGGATCTCCATGCAGTGGTGGAATATCTTTTATCAAAGAAGGGGTATACCGACGTTTCCCTTGTGGGTTTCAGCCTGGGGGGGAACCTGACCCTGAAATATGCCGGAGAAATGGGAACGGCGATATCGCCCCGTATACGCAGCGCCATAGGAATTTCCGCCCCCTGCGATCTCGTGTCTTCATCGATTGAACTTCATAAACCAAAAAATTTTCTCTACACAAAAAGGTTTCTCTCTACTCTCATCAAAAAGATGAAGGTGATGTCGCCGCACTTCCCCCCGGGAATATCACGGGACTACCGGTCCATAAAAACGCTGAAGGATTTTGACGATATGTTCACTGCGCCGCTGAACGGCTTCAGGGATGCCATGGATTACTGGAAGAATTGCAGTTCAAGAAAATATATCAGCGGGATCGCCATTCCGACCCTTATCCTGAATGCACGTGACGATCCTATCCTTGGACCGGAATGTTTTCCATACGCCGAAGCGGAGGCGAACAGCTGCCTCTTCCTTGAAGTCCCCGGGAAGGGAGGCCATGTCGGCTTTATCACCTTTGGACACGATGGAGAATTCTGGGATGAAACACGGGCTGCAGAGTTTGCGGAGAATGCCCTGTATGGTGTAAAGGAGCGGTAAAAGGGCAGAGAACCGCTATTCCTTTTCCGGGATGTTTTCCCATGCGTTCTTTTTCAGAATATCAGCAATCTGCGGCAACACATTCTTTACAACAGCGCTCAATTTCTCACCGAAAGCGGTTGTTTCCGGTTGTATCCCGATAAATACTATTTCTTTCACAAATTGGTGAAGGTACTCAATAAGGGTCTTCACGGAGGCGTTGTGGGTATTGAAGCCGTATTCCGAAGAAAGATGGGCCAATGGTATTCTGCGGAATGAACCCGGGCGCTCATCCATGGAGCATGCATCCACAATTATCAGTATTCCAGGATTTTCTTTTTTAATTATTCCGGTGAAGTTCTCCGGCATAATATCCCCGTCAACCGAAAGCCACCCCGGAAATGAGAACATCTCAGCGAGGAGACTTCCTGCACCGTCATCGGAACGCAGGCGGTTTCCGATGCCGAGAAGTACATTTCGATTCATATCGCCCCGTGAAAGAAAAAATGTGTTGGACAACATTTTATTGATACGACGAAATTCTGTCAGCACATTTTAATTATACTTTTTTCGTTTCATAACATGTATATGATAATTTTGAACAAATGAGGTATACTGTTTTCTGATGAAACACTGCTGTCAAATACGTGTCAAAGGCATTGTGCAGGGGGTAGGATTCCGCCCCTTCATATACAGAATCGCCGCTCTGTTCCATATAATGGGAAGGGTATGGAATGACACGCAGGGGGTACTCATTCACGCGGAAGGTGGTGAGGATGATATCCGTGATTTTATTCAGGAAATTTCTGCAAATCCGCCCCCCCTTGCCGTTATACAGGATATTGAACAGGTGGAAATTCCCTGCGCCGGATACGGGGATTTCACCATTGTTCCCAGCAGAGTGCTGGAAACACGGTCAACCTTTATTCCTCCCGACATCTGTATCTGCGATGAATGCCTTGAGGAGCTCTTTGACCCCGAAGACAAACGGTTTCAGTATCCTTTTATAACCTGCACGAACTGCGGTCCGCGTTTCAGCATTGTGGATGATATCCCTTATGACAGGTCCCGTACGTCCATGGAGCAGTTCTCCTTGTGTCCCTACTGCCGTGGTGAATATGAGGACCCGCAGAACCGGCGTTTTCACACACAGCCTGTAGCATGCCCTGCATGCGGACCGCATCTCACACTCCACAAAAATACCGGGGAAGTCGTCAGTGTGGAAATACGCGATATTGTCACAAGGACGGTGCAGCTTATCCGGGAGGGAAATATTATAGCTATCAAGGGGACCGGGGGATATCTCCTCGGGGCAGATGCGCGGCAGGACAGTGCGGTACTGAAGCTGCGGGAACGAAAATGCCGACCCTTCAAGGCATTCGCGCTCATGGCAGGGACTGTTGAACGGATAAAGGATTTCTGCCATGTCACGGAACACGAGAAATCTCTTCTTCTCTCAAAGGAGCGTCCCATTGTGCTTCTTCTGGAGAAAGAGCCTCTGGTAAGCCGGCACATCGCGCCGTCAGGCATATATCAGGGGGTGATGCTTCCGTATATGCCGTTCCACTATCAGCTCTTTCACGAAGACCCTTCCATGGTCCTCATTATGACAAGCGGCAATGTGTCCGATGAGCCGATTGTGTTCAGGGACAGAGACGCCTTCACGAAACTTTCTCATATTGCCGATTACTTTGTTACCTATGACCGTGATATAATTTCCCAGACTGATGACAGCGTTGTGTTCGCGGATGGTGATGAAACGCATTTCATCCGGCGGTCACGGGGATATGTCCCGGCCCCCTTTTACACGGGGAAGGGTGTCTGTCATATCCTCGCAGCAGGGGGAGACCTGAAAAACAGCTTTGCCTTAGCGAAAGATGAAACAATCATCCTCAGCCAGTATCTCGGTGATCTCGCGACTCCGGGAGGAAACCGCCAGTACCGGGATACCGTTGACCGTTTTCAGAAGATATACGATTTCTCCCCGGAAATAATTGTTTCCGACCTGCACCCGGGATATTTCACCACTGCGATTGCTGACGAGTTCGAGGAAAAGGGACTGCGACGTATCCGTGTCCAGCACCACCACGCGCACATCGCCTCGGTAATAGAGGACAGGTCCATTGAAGGCCCTGTAATCGGCATTGCCTACGACGGTACAGGCTATGGAACTGACGGGACGCTCTGGGGCAGTGAAATCATGGTGGCCGATAGGATGGAGTTCAGCCGCATGGGGCACTTCTCGTATTTTCCGCTCCCCGGAGGAGAGAGCGCTATAACGGATGTATGGAAAATCGGTATTTCACTTCTGCATCAGTGTTACGGAAGAGATGTTCCCCTCCTGGATGAAGAAAAAGGGAAGGATGTGATATTTGAAATAATTGAAAAAAAGATCAACTCGCCAATGACCTGCAGTATCGGGAGAATATTTGACGGAATAGCGGCAATTCTGGGGCTTTCACGCACAATCAGCACCGAAGCCGAAGCGGCGCAGCGACTTGAAATGGCGGCAATGAACGGTATCAATCCCTTCGCGGTGCCGTACGAAATCCCGTTCATTCAGGAGGATGGATTTGTTATACGTACAGATGCACTGACACGATATATTGTGGAACTTATGCAGGAGGGCAGGGACGTGGAATCAATTGCCTACCTCTTTCATCTGGCAATCGCAAAAACAACGGAAAATGTTATTGCATTTATCGCCCGTGAAAAAAATATAAACAATATAGTACTGAGCGGCGGTGTGTTCCAGAACCGTCTCCTTCTTTCTATGGTTCGTGAATTTCTTGAAAAGAACGGACTGCAGGTTTATCTTCCCCGACGGATTCCTGTCAACGATGGCTGCATCGCCATGGGGCAGATCGCAGTTGCAAAGGAAATGGTGGGCAATGGAAAAGTCTGACATACGGCAGATGGCTGCAC
>JAKQCH010000121.1 GCA_029573825.1 Spirochaetota bacterium
CGCCTTTGAGAGCAGTTCTCTTTTTAACACGGAACTCGCGAAAGACCAGACGGAAATGTCGGGGAAGATCGCTGATGATTTCTGGCGGATACATTTTTATTCCATGCCACTTCTCCTCGTGAAGTACTACAGAGAGAAGTACGGTCTGTCCGGAGATGACTTTGCCTCGCTGCTGAAAAAATATTCCCCTGACCCGAATTTTACTGTGGTCCCCGATGAGAAGCCTGTGGAAATAAAGGAAATCCTGAATCAATTCACCGCCCTCGAACACAGTTTCTCTGAACTGCGTACGCGGTGGAACGCGGGGAAGGGCCGTATCGCTGATCTGCTGCTTCAATATGACGGCCTCATGAGAAACAAATACCGGAGTGACTGGGTACAGGGATGGATTGCGTCCCTGGATTCTTTTTTTGAACAGGGCGAGCCGCTCTATCTTTTTGACAGGTTCGATAAGTTTACCCGTGAGGGAATTGACGCCGGAATTAAAAAGGGCCATGAAACACCGGATGAACAGTTCTTTGATGAATGCACCTCGTTCATGGCGCTCAATGAAACCCTTTGCGGGATGATAGACCGGCACCTGCTGTGGCTGAAAAAATATTTTTTTACATATTACCGGGAAGAACTGGCACGGAGAAAATCGGAAGAGAGCATCCGTTCCTTCGATGATATTATCGCCGACATGCATCAGGCGCTCCGGAGCAGGGGAGGGAAGGAAATGGCCCGTGCCGTCGGGGCACGGTTCTCCGCCGCGCTGATCGATGAATTCCAGGATACCGACCCCCTGCAGTATGATATTTTCACCGGGATTTTCAGGGATGCAAACCATATCCTTTTTCTCATTGGTGATCCGAAACAGGCGATTTACGGATTCCGAAGCGCTGATATATTCGCCTATCTGAAAGCAAAACACAATGTTGATGCGCAGGCGACCCTCATTGAGAACTGGCGCAGTACATCGGATCTTATCGGAGGGATCAACGCGGTCTTTTCCACGGGAAACAATCCCTTTGTATTTGATGATATCGAATTCACTCCCGCCGTCGCGGCAAAGGATACATTACAGGGCCTTACTGTCGAGGGGGAGGAAAACGGAGCTCCCCTGAAGATACGGTTTCTGGAAAGTTCACACGGGGATGACCGCGGAAAGATCAGCAAGCCTGTGGCGGAGTCTCTTTCAGCGAAATCGACGGCAGATGAAATATCGAAGCTTACGGATAGAGGAAGCAGGGGTGAGGCCTGTATTGACGGAAAGCCTCTTTTACCGAAGGATATCGCTGTGCTGGTGCGGAAGAACAGACAGGCCAGGATGATACAGCAGGAACTGGCCGCTCTCGGAATACCCGCAGTTCTCTACGGTTCGGAGAGCATTTTCAGCTCACGGGAAGCGGAGGAGATAGTGCATGTCATGGCTGCAGTCCTTGAGCCGGGGAACGGAAACAGGGTTCGTGTTGCATGCGCCACTGATCTGTTAGGCATGAAGGCAGAGGAAATCCATGACGTAACCGGCGATGACATGAAATGGGAGGAACTGAGCGGAAGGTTCTACCGCTACCATGATATATGGCGCCGTGAAGGATTTTCGCGGATGTTCCGGACGGTGCTCCGGGAGGAATCAATCCGTGAGCGGATACTGCGGCTGTATGACGGAGAACGGCGAATGACAAACTACCTCCACTGTGCGGAGGTAATCCACCGCCGGGAGGCGGAAAACGCTCCCGGCATGGAGGGGCTCTTTACATGGTTTGTGGACCGCTGCCAGGAGGGTGACGCTTCAGACGAGCACCAGCTTCGTCTTGAAACCGATGAAAATGCCGTGACCATCGTCACAATACACAGCAGCAAGGGGCTTGAGTATCCGGTGGTGTTCTGTCCGTTTCTTTTTGATGGTGTGAAGGTTGACGGTGATTATTTTACGTTTCACCAGCCCCCTCACAACGGCGTGGTGCTTGATATCGGCAGCGGTAACAATGACAATAAAATGCATGCCCGGATGGAGGAGCTCGCGGAAAGCGTACGCCTGATGTACGTAGCCCTCACAAGGGCGAAGTACCGCTGCTACCTCACCTGGGGGATGATAAATAAAGCCGAAACCTCGGCGCCATTCTACCTTTTTCATGGAAGGGACCTGCGCAGCGAACCTGAGAATATACTGCAGTCCTTGTCTGAACGGAGCAAAGAGCTGGATTCTGATACCTGCCGTGGTGAAGTCATGGAAATTTCCCGTGCTTCAGGAAATAGTATCAACGTTGAAGTGATTGCTGTTACGGAGGGAATTCCATTCGCACGGGTGCATGAAAAAGGGGAATCTCTTTCCTGCTGTGAATTCAACGGCACAATTGTCAGGAACCGGAGCATGGTGAGCTATTCATCCCTCGTGAAGGGGGCGAAGGACGTCAGCGCAGCGGCAGATCATGACAGCTATGATGTGTCCACTATCGCGGTGGTTGACCGGCCCGCGGCATCTGACATTTTCAGTTTTCCACGGGGGGCCGGCGCGGGAAACTGTATCCACTGGATATTCGAAAATTCTGATTTTACCCGGCATGACGCGGGGAAAAACAGGGCGGTCATTGAGCAGGGCCTTGTACGGTTTGGATTCCCGGTGTCATGGACTGGCGTTATAGATGAAATGATGTCCCGTGTACTGAATGCTCCTCTCGGGGAGAAGGGGGACGCTCCGTATCTTCGGGACGCGGGGAAAGGCGACCGGATCAATGAAATGGATTTCATGGTTCCCCTCGACGCGCTGACTCCCGAAGCGGTATGTGAAGCCGCCGGAGTTGATGCTGATTCGCATGATGCCGGCAGTCTCAGGGATGTCTTCGGCTCTCTTTCATTCAGTGAAGTGAGGGGATACCTGCGGGGATTTATCGACCTGGTGTTTCGTCATGATGGACGGTACTATATCGTGGACTGGAAATCCAATCACCTCGGAAATTCGCCGGACGCCTATTCGCCGGAGCGCATGGCGGTGGAGATGAAGCATCACAACTATTATCTGCAGTATTATCTGTACACTGCCGCGCTCCACCGCTATCTGACGCTGCGCCTTCCGGGATACCGCTATGAAGCGCATTTCGGCGGAGTGCGGTATGTTTTTATCAGGGGCGTCGGCCCGGGGGGGGGAACCGGGATATTCCGTGATCTGCCTCCCGTGAATCGCATCCTGAAGCTCTCTGCCGCCCTGGGTGATATCGCCGGAGGATGCCGCAGATGAATATATTGATTGATGCGCTCTGGAATCAGCCCTGTTTCTCTCCCCTCGACCGCCGGTTCGCCGACTTTCTGTATGGTCTTGACGGAACGGGGAACAGCTTCCTGAAACTCGGGGCGCTGCTGGTAAGCAGCCGCACCGCGAGAGGGGATATCTGCATTGAAATCACCCGGATTGGCGGTATGGAAGCGGAGGAACTGCTTCGTGAATATGAAATATACGGTGATGTGAACGCTCTGCCGTCAATGAAGCTTCCCGCTTCGGGGAAGTGGCTCAAAGAACTGAAAAAAAGCACGTGCGTGGTGTCATCCGGAGAATACGGTCCCCTTGTCCTTGACGATGACGGGCGGCTGTATCTGTACCGCTACCGGGAATATCAGCAGCAGATTTATGAAAACATACGTGCGAGGGCAGGACAGCGCAATACTGATGTCGATACTATTTCGCTCCGTCATGGAATTGACCGGCTCTTCCCCTCCGGCGATGCCGGTGAAACAGACTGGCAGCGTGTGGCGGTATATGCCGCGGTGAGGTCACGGGCCGCAGTTATCTCCGGCGGTCCGGGAACAGGGAAAACTTCCACCGTGGGGAAGATACTGGTGCTCCTTATTGAACAGGGGTTGAAGGCCGGGAAGGTCCCCGCAATAGCACTTGCGGCGCCCACAGGAAAAGCCGCCGCACGCATGAAGGAGGCCCTGACCGGTTCCCTGAAAACAATGGATATAGACCCTGCGGTGTTTGATGCGATACCGAAGGAGGCCTCCACCATTCACCGCCTCCTGGGATCAGTTCCTGACTCGCCGTATTTCCGCCATAACGCGGATAATCCCCTGCCCTGGGACCTCGTGGTGGTGGACGAGTCCTCAATGGCGGATATCGCTCTCATCGCGAAACTTCTCACCGCCCTGCGGGAGGATGCGGGAATAATCCTTCTGGGTGACAAGGACCAGCTCGCATCGGTCGAAGCGGGGGCGGTCCTCGGTGATCTCTGCGACACCGGAAATATTCACGGTTATTCAGCAGAATTTGTGAAAAGCGCGGAGGAAGCCGCGGGGACCTCGATCCCTCCCGGTCGGCAGCGTGAGGGGGAGCCTGTAATCGCG
>JAKQCH010000134.1 GCA_029573825.1 Spirochaetota bacterium
ATATCGCTCCCCGCTCCCGGTCATTGGGAAGGGGGAAGTGTATCGTCTGGTCGAACCGGCTGATGAGTGCATGGTCCAGATCGTGTTTTCTGTTGGTGGCGCCGATGGTGATGGTGCAGGTCACGGAATCGATGCCGTCAAGCTTCCGCAGCAGCACCGACAGTATCCGCCGCGTCGCCTCAAACATGCTCTGCTCACGGGAACCGGCCAGGGAATCTATTTCATCAAGAAATATTATCGCCCCCCCGAGATCTTCCGTGGCATCAAATATCTGGGCAAGGTTCTGGGAGGACTGCCCGTACCATTTCGACATAATTGATTCTACCGGCACATATACAAGGGGCACGTTCACGTCTCCAGCAATAATCCGCGCAACGGTTGTTTTCCCAACGCCGGGACTACCCTCGAAGAGCACCGCACGGGGACGGTTCGATTCAAAGGTCTTTCGTGTAAGGTGTGCAATGGAATCGTAGATATCAGGATTTTTCAGGGGGAGGATGATAGATTCCCGGATTTTCCGCTTCACCTCCTCGTACCCGGCGATATAGGACCAGTCGAGTTCATTGTTTTCCGTGTACACCGATGCACCGATGCGCCTGAGCCGTGATACGGGATCATCCGACGCCGATGAATATGCGGTGCGGAAAACCTCAATCACAAGATTGATTTCCTCCTGGCTGAAGTTCCCTTTTTTCGATATTTCCGCCCTGAAGTTGGAGGTGAGGCCGAAAAATTCAACTTTCAGGTTGTCCAGAATATTCTCTGTTTTGAAGAGGCTGCGGTTTAGTGCCTGGAAGGCATAGTACCCTTCTCCGAAAGAATGGACCCGCACATTATCCAGATGATTTTTCATGATAACCAGAAACGACATCAGCATTGCTTCATTGAGAAAGGGCACGGGAAAGGATACAAGGGTGCTCCCTTTTTCAAATGAGATTTTAATGTCAGGAAGCATCTCGGAGGAACCGGTTTTCTGAAAATAAGAGCCGGTCTCCCTTGTAATCTGCTCCTTCATGTTATCATAAGGAATGAGGGTCGTTTCGGTTTCTGCTGCCATGGCACCTCGTTATTATGTCGCATTTTAAATAACAGTAATTCTTCTGATCACAATGTCAAGTCTGTTTTGAGATATCTGTATTTCCGCGTTCTGCAAACAGGATACTGCGGTTATTCTATCTCCGGGTCGACACCATGTTTTCCGATATTCCGGGCTATACTACTTTGCCCTGATAATATAATTAACCGCGGCATTCACCGGACGGGTTTCACCTGCAACACGGGGAGGGCCATTTTTTCCATCACTGATATTTGGATTGAAATTAAACCCTAAAATTGCTAAATTAGGGCCTCCGCTCTCAACTGAAACTCCGCCATTGTGTGATGTTCCACCTAGATAACTCCCCCCTGATTCATGCAGATGCCCCTGAAACGCATCGTTCTGATATGACCCTACTTCATTGCTGAAACTACCTCCCGGATACAGTGCACTCCGCAGATGAGCGTCCCTGTCTATAATTCCAGACTTATCAAGCCCCCTCAGAAACCTTCCCCGCAAATCAGGAATTCTGAAGGTATTGCCGTCACCTCCCCATCGTGTACCGATAGCATTGTATAAATCTTCATACTCGCTGCTGCTAAGCACATCACCGTCACAGAAAAGCCATCCATCCGGTATACAGGACTCCGGGCCGCCAAAGGCAACTATTGTGCCAATGGGCACACCGGAAACATCACGGGCAACCCTGTTCAGCCGTTCCTGAATAATCCGAAAGTTCTCATTGATCTGTTCTGCTGAAATTACATCCCCGGACCTGAATATATGGGGGACCCGGATATCTTCAGCATACGCAAAAATAGAAACTATCATCACTACCACAACCAATACGAAAATGGTCTTTTTTCGTGAAAAGAACCTCTGTAGTGATTTCAATATCTTATCATCAATTTTTATTACAATAGTCAAAGCAGACCTCCGGCAACAACTGAATGCTATTCATATTTAGTGTTTATTTTTTCCAATAAGTCTTGTAAATATTGTCCTGATTATATTACATATTTTTTCTGTCAAGAAGGATCAACAATGAACACCTTTCATTATAAAAAAATTTCCTTTTCATTGACGCAATGGAACCAACACTGTACTATACATACGCTTCAATGGTGAAATTTCATTCTGTAACACAACAATTGTTTCGTTGTCAAAACAGATAGTATAACACCATGCACGCACCCGCCATACTCCCCCCGAACAGAGGGGAGTACCTGTGTGACGACAATGGGGGGAATTGCAGAATATTTTTCGTACTATTCAGTGAATTGAAATCCGGAGGACCCATTATGAGAATGGACAAACTAACACTTAAGGCACAGGACGCGGTGTATAACGCGCAGAACACCGCCACGAGCCACAACCATCATGAAATACAGCCCCTTCACCTGCTGAAGTCCCTTGTGGACCAGGACGGGGGGATATTTACCCCCATTGCCCAGAAGATAGGGGTTTCCGTATCAGAAATACGCAGTGACATTGAAAAGGAGTTAGAGACCCTTCCTAAGCAGTACGGGGGAGGCCCCGGGGGCGGATCCATGTCAACCGCCATGCGGGACGTCATGAACCAGGCCTGGAACGAGGCGGTGGCCCTGAAGGACGAGTTCCTCAGCACGGAACACCTGATCCTGGCAATATCTTCCACCGGTGAAACAACGGCACG
>JAKQCH010000166.1 GCA_029573825.1 Spirochaetota bacterium
TAAGGGGAAAAATTTGTGGGAGAGGGCTGAAGCCCTTATATCAATTGCTCACCCGGATTTTCGTGATGACCTTGTACGTGAAGCTGAACAGCTGAATATCTGGCGCCAGTCCGGCAGAATCAATTAGCGTTCATTTTTCCATAGCATTGGTGATGTCGGTAATTACTGCGATACTTCCAATGTAGGTGTTGCCATCATCGTACATGGGGCTTGATGATACTATGGTGCGAAGCAGCCTGTTTTTTATTTTCCATTCCACTTCGTAGACTCCGGGCTCCCCTTTCTCACGTTTTTCTATTTGCTTTCTGATTATGCTGAGATTTTTTCTGTCAAAAAAATCCGTCAGAGGGTGTTGCAGAAGTTCCCCGGCGCTGTATCCTGTGATTTGCGCCAATCGGCTGTTGACGTAGGTGACGACTCCTTCTTTGCTGACAACGCAGAGTCCGTCATTCATCATATCAATGAGATTTCGGTGCTGCTGTTCCTTGTTTCTCAGTATTTCCTCAATATGCTTTCGTTCTGTAAAATCCTGAAATGTCTCAATGGCGCCGGTAATATCCCCCCTTTCATTACGGATCGGGGCAGCGGTGAAAAAAAGCCATCGCCCGGATTTCCCGAGTTTCGGGAAAAATCCCTCCGACTCGTAGGCCCCGTCAATTATTTCAGACTTCTTCCAGCTGTTTTCATAATAGTCTGTCAGTTTCTCGAAATTTCTTTCAATAATGAAGTCTGCCATAACGGGCCTTTTTCCTTCATAAAACGGGAGCCACTGGTGATTTGTTCCGATCATTTCCGCCGCAGGTTGTCCCAGCAGAATTTCACATGCTTTGTTCCAGTGCGTTATTGTATGGCTGCATCCCAGAACGAATGTGGGGATTGAATTGCCTTCAATTATCTGAAGAAGATTATTTTCCCGTATGAGTATTTCATTCTGGGCATCAAGGAGTATCTGATTTTGTGCTTCGAACTCCTCGTTTGTAGCCTCAAGTTCTTCAATTGTCGCGGCGAGTTCTTCATTCTTTAGCTGCATTTCCTCGGTGATTTTTTTTTCCTGAATAATCCTCCACATGCCTTCCATGAGAAGTTTCAGCTGGCGGATATCGGAGTCGTCATACTCTTCTTCCTTGTTGCCGACTCCCGCAACTGCAACGATGTGGGTCCCGTCGAAAATCGGCAAATTCATGTGGCGCAGTATTTCCGCATGACCTTCCGGGTACCCTTTTTTCAACGGATTCGATGCGGCGTACTCATTGGTTATCACGGGTTTTCTCTGGCGCACTGCTTCACCCCAGAGGCCGGTTTTTTCCAAAGGATAATGAATGGGGGCGTTCTGAATTTCGCATTGTTCCATTGCCCCCCGTGACCATGAGTGCATTGTCAGTATCGTTTCCTCATCATTGAGAAACGCGAGATATCCGAGTCTGCTTTTCGTAAGGCGGACACCTTCTTCAAGGACATAGTTGGTCAGTTCCTGCAATGAAGCATCCTTCATCCGGTTCAGGCGGACAAGGGCCTCAAGCCTGCTTTCGTTCAGCCGCGTCGCTTCCTCGGCTGTTTTCCGGCGTGTGATATCGGTGAGGGTCCCTTTCATGCCGGTAAAAACTGTATTGGTAAAACAGGGGCGGTTTGATGCACGGACCCATATTGCTTTTCCGGAGCGTGAAAGAATGCGGTATTCCACCGGTTCAACGGGGTCGATTATGTTATTGGTGAGTATATCCTGTACATACTTTATATCATCTTTGTGAAGAAACCTGGTAAAATGGTTGCCGAGAATTTCATGTTCGGCATAACCGGTGAGGTCGGTTATACGGGGGCTGATAAAGGTGATGCACCCGGATTCATCTGCGGCATAGACGATGTCATTTATGCTTTCAATCAGGGTGCGGTATTTTTCCTCGCTTTCCCGCAGGCGTGTTTCCATCCCGAATTTGTACAGTGCGGAATCGATGTTGGTAAAAAGGTCCCGCTCGTGGATCGGCTTGTTGATGTATCCGTATGGTTCGGTAATACGCGCCCGTTCAACTGTCGATTTATCCGCATTGGCGGTAAGATAAATTATTGGTATGTCAAGGCGGTCGCGGATCTGTACCGCCGCATCAATGCCGTCAATTTTTCCGGAGAGGATGATATCCATAAGGATGAGGTCAGGATGCAGGGAAAAAGCCTGCTCTACGGCTTCCTCCCCTGAAGGCGCGATAGCGGGGACCTCGTAGTTGAAACTCTCAAGAATTGATTTTATATTGAGCGCAATAATCAATTCGTCTTCAACAACAAGGATTTTGGATTTCCTCATATTCCCCTCGGGGAGTTCAGTATAATGTCCGGATTCGACTGCGCTTCTCATCATAATGTCCGACACCTTCTCCTGTATAATCAATGAATGCAGTGATCATAATACTCAATATATTCAAAAAATTAAGAAGGAAAATACCATCATTATAATAATGTAAATAATTATTAACGCAAGCAAAATATACTTCCTAAACGGAGAAAACTGCTTTTGTACAGACCTCCGGATATCGTGCTTGACGCAAAACCGGTTTTTGATAATAGTACCGGGGGTGTAGTATTTTTTGTTACTTCATGGAGGCTTCATGATTGATCTGACAACAGAGTATCTCGGTTTAAAATTGCGCAATCCGTTGATTATCAGCAGTTCGGGGTTTACCGATTCTGCAGATAAAATCCGGCATATAGAGGAACTGGG
>JAKQCH010000167.1 GCA_029573825.1 Spirochaetota bacterium
AGATAATATTCATTTTTTATTTTGGTATTTTTCCCGGAGAAAAACGAGCAGATACTGCCGAGCAGTTCGGTGACGGCGTTCTGGTTGATGTGAATATAGCCGGACTGGATATTCAGCCTGGTGAAGCCGGGATCATAAATACTATTGATTGCCATCCATGCAAGAAGGTCCGGGAGTTTCTCCTCGGTACGGATGGTTATTGTGCTGAAGGAGTGCGTACTGCTTCTGTCGCGTTTGCTCAGTACCCACTGTGACGCTTTTACTCCCTGGTTGCGCGGTTCCATGTACAGGACTGATTCGCCGGCAGTGTCCTTAAAGGAGATGAGCTGTTCAATTTTATTATCCTGCTTACGGAAATGTGTGGTGATCATCCTGCTGAGCAGGGTAAAGTCGGAGTCGGAAATTTTGTTTTGAAGGTTCATTCCTGGAAGCTGCGAGGATATACTCTGATAGCTCAGGAGCATGAATTTTTTGACCGTATCCCAGAATCCCATGACACGGGTGAAATCCCAGTTGTCGAAATTGTCCAGGTCCTTGATCGTCGCGATGTCCCATCCCCAGTTTTTGACATATGAAAGCATCACGCTGACTTTGTAGGGGATATTCTTTTTGTCCTTTACCCCGGCATACCGTGATATCTGGGGATCAACTTTCAGATACAGGTTCTGCCGTAAAATCGTGAGCAGGGCGGGGTCTTTCAGCCTGCCGCTGTAATGGTCATATACCTCTTCGAACATGAAAAGGTAGGAGTCCAGCATGGTTTGGCTTAACGTGCCCTGATGGATGTTCATTTTTATCTTCTGGCATAAAAGAGAAAAGCCTTCACCGAAGAGATATTTTTCTAGGACGCCGATTTTAATGATGGATTTAAACGGATTGCCTAACGACTTGATTATCTGGAACAGCGCTGAACCGAGAAAATCCTCTTTCGATATTTCATAGAGGTTGCCGAGGTCTACAAATTCCTTTTCCTTCATCTCAGCAGTGAGCCTTTCGTAAAAAGAGTCATATTCGTCATTTTTGACGAAATGGGGAACCGCCCACCAGAATGGGATTTTCCCCGCGATGATGATGGAGCTCCGCAGAAATTCATCTTTAAGGACTGCCCCTACCGTCGATCCGAAGGCCTCTTCGTCATCTTCAGCGAAGATACTATTTTTAATGTCAGTAATGTCATTTATGAAAAGATGAACGGGAACGCCGGTTTCTTTCGTCGCCCACTTCTGTATATCCTCCGCCTTTTTCTGAAAATTTTCAAGGAGTTCTTGTGACACGCTGCGCTTGTTGACACACACCCAGTAATCAAAGTCCGATTTTTTGTTATATGCGACAGTGCCGATACTGCCCATAATGGCGAGCATTTCAATGAAGTCCGGTACGGGATCACGGTCGGCAGAGGCGAGAGAAAACCTGCTTTTGAGATATTTTCGCGTTTCGTTGTCCGGTTCATAGTTTACAATTCCCCGCGGGACTTCTCCGTCGATGTAGCCCGGGAGCTTTCTGTTATTTATGGAAAGGAGGAAGGGTATTGCATTGACAACCCGTGACACCGCTGTTCCGGGGAGGAGCTCCTGGAAGCGTTCGAACTTGCGGGAATTGTATTCAATAAACCGCTCTTTATTATTTTTGATAATTGTAAAGAATTCCATGAATTCATCATAACGTGCGTTTCAGATTTCGGGCGCAATAAACCTGACCGCCGGGCTGTGGTACATAAATGCTGAATTATCATGCTATAACAGAACAGTAACGAAATAACTGAAACTATTCAGTCAAGAGTAGTGCTTTAAAAATTAATTTCAAGCATATTAAACAGTAAATACTCAGAAGATCATGTCAGATATAAGTGTCACAATGGGATTGGCGATAAACTTCTTTGAAAGCTGTCCGCCCTTCAGTGATGACTCGCACATATATAGCGCATGGAAAATACCGGGAAGTTTCTCCCGGGGATATTTTTTTGTAAAAGAAAGAAATGCATCGGTTTTTTTGTCGGATATTTTCAGTTCTCTGAGGACGGTATCTGTGGGAAGTGTTGTACAAAGTGAGTGGAACTGTTCAATGGATTCAGCCTGCCGTGTTATCATTGTCAGAATAACGAGCTCATGGATGCCCTCCTCCTGAAGCCGTTTGAAAAGAGAAAAGCTTGCGGGTTTTTTTTCAAAAAGGGCATCGATAAACTCGAAGATGGTGATGTCCCTCTCAAATGCGATGATATTTTTAATGAAATAATCAGCAATGATCGTTTCGCCGCTGTCCACAATTTTGGATATGGCGCTGTCAACTTTTCTCATGTCGTTTCCGGTACACCGCATCATGAGCTGCAGGGCCTGCGGGTCAATGCTGATCGCATGGTCCTTCAGCTTTTTAATAATGTACTGCCGGATATCACTGTCAAAAGGATGCCAGAACTGAACAGTGGTGTATGTTTCCGCGGAGACGGATGACATGATTTTCGGAGGTCTGTTTTCCGCCGCAGTCAGAATAAGTGTTGTGGTGTCAGGAAGTGTCGCAACCAGCTCAGTAAAAAGCGAGGTAAGAGAGCTGTTGTTGGAAGGCAGGGTGTCAATTGCGGACATGACGCAGATCTTCCGGGATGAAAACATGGATTGTGTTGCTGCGAAATCAACGGCCTGCATGAATTCACCGTTTTCAATATGAAAACGGGCATACGCCACCTCGTCATCTTTGCCAGAGGGAGCGACCGCGGCGGAAATATTTTTTACAGCCTTTTCCTTCTCCCCCTCCTCCGGGCCGAGGAACAGGTACACGGGGCTGACGGAGCCGGTCCCCAGCTCCTTTTCCAGTTGCTTTGAGTTTATTGATTTATGTTTCTGCACTTATCGAAATCCTTTTTCAACGGGAGTCATGAGTTCTGTATACCACCCGCTTAAGGTTTTTTTAACTATGCGCTGCGCAAGCGCTTCAATTACCCGCTCCTTCACCTGATACTCCGAAACAATGGGAGGGACAGTGTCAGAGAAAGTTTCAAAAGACTGTACAGGGCTTTCGTCAAAAATTACAGAACCCGAAAGGCGGCTGTAAAGCTTCACCGTTGCAATAATACGGACTCTTTTTTTTACCGGCTGACGGTACTCGCCGTATTCAATCGGCTGAAGTTCGTACTGTACAATTTTTCCAAAAAGGGCGACATCGGCATTGTCTATATCGGACACGACGGAAAGCCTTCCATCCTGAATGATGAAATCCCTCACCCGGATCGTGGTTTTCTGGGCGACGGAAAGGTCTCCCGCGAAATCGGAGAAATCCTGTATGTAGATTTTATTTGCCCTGCGGGGTATAACAGGCTCCCCATTAATTTTTCCCAGGACATCCTTCACCGCGCTGCCGTTGTTTTCGGGCATGGTTATGCATGCGCAGATAAGGGCCCACGCGGCAACACAAAATATCATTAGAAACGCCTGTTGATAAAGATGTCTCATTCCTGTTCCAGCGTTATAAACTAAAATTCCGGCATGAATATGTCAATACGGTACCTGCACATTAAGGATGCAGAAAATATTATCAGTAAAAAATATTTCAAGTTATTTCATTATATGCCGATAATAATATCAAATCATTTTACACTCTATGGTCTTCCTCAAGATACGAAATACAGTTTATTTGGGAATGACTTTACGCAACAACGGGATCAATTGTATCCCGTTTTTTTTTATGCGATAGTACCATTTCCTGATCCCGTATCTTCAATCACCCTGATTATTTCCTTGATCTGATATATTTCCTTGATGTACTGGCGGGCCGGACGGTCCCAGTAATAAATGGATTGCTCGGCGTTGAGGCGCGCACGGGTGACAATATCGTCACTGTTGGACCGGTAGAATGAGGCCGCACGCTCCATGGCGTCATAAAAGGCCCAGGGAGAGTAGTCGGAAAAAAGGAATCCGTTTCCTTCAACTTTGTTCTCCAGGACGCGGACGGGAAAGACCGTATCGCGGAGACCCCCCGTCGCCCGGGCGACCACAAGACATCCGCAGGCAAGGGCCTCTAACTGTGATATCCCCCCGGGTTCATTCATGGAGGGCATGCAGAAAATATCAGACGAGAAAAGAGGAACGCTGATGTCCTGATATCCAAAGGAGACTGAAACCATGTTTTCGTAGTACCGGGAAAGAAGGTATAGCCCGTGAGCGAGATCGTCCCCCCGCTTGTCCCCCGAGGACACCGCTCCGCCGATTATCGCCTGAAATCCCAGGTTCTGGAAGATGCCCTGAGACGCTTCAAGGAGCAGCTGGTATCCCTTCTGCTCGGTGATGCGGTGGATCATTGAGAACAGTATGAGGTCTGGATCAACTTTCAGCCCGCGGGTCATCTGGGCCAGCATTTTGTTGAGGACCCTGGAGGTGCCGTAGCGCCTGACGGGATCCTCAATTCCTTTAATGACATCAAGACCTTTTAAAATTTCCGGATATCGCCCGGATATTTTTTCATTGAGCTGATCATTGTTCCGTATGGTTTCCACAAGGGCGCCGTAGTTGTTTTCCTGAAACCGTGACCTGATAAAAAAGGATTCGATCCTCTCCCTGAAGTCCGTGCCGATTGCATTGCTGATCCCGATTACATTGCTCAGGATATGCTCAAGACCGTCGCAGGCGTATTCAATCTGCCGGGCGTAACTGGGACTTACGGTGATTGTTCTGTCGGCAAAGTTTATTCCTGTGGCCATGCAGTTTATTTTTGATCCGTCTGTGGGATCTGAAAAATCATTATATTTCCACGGAGGAAGGTTGAAAAGGCTGAATAAATCGAAACCCCGTTCAAAACGGGCATAGGCGTCAAAATACTGCCAGCCGCCGTTGTGAATAATATGGAGGAAGGTTGTTCTTTCAAAATTGGGATTGGTCGCGTATACGTGGTCGCTACGCACGATCCCGTTGAATGTTCCCGCGAAGGCGTCATTGGTAAAGGTGAAGTGCGGCATGAGGCCGAAGGTGGTAATAATTTCAGCGCAGCACCGGGCAAAGGCGATTCTTCTCCGGAGTTTTTCCTCGGCTGTTATCCCCCAGTACAGGCCGTCAAAAAACTCGGCGCTGTCAAGGAGAAAGTAGGTGACTCCGTCGACATTGCCGGAGTGAATCCCGACTTCATATTCCTGGTGCATTATTTTAAAACGGACATTGATGCCGGTGTATGTTATACCGTATGACGCGATGGCATCACGCATCTTTGAGACGGATTTGTCATCCCCGTACCGGTACATCGCCGTGATGACGTAGACGTTTTCGCCGAGATTCGCGAGCTCACGTGGAAGCTCGTAGACCACATTCGCGAGACCTCCGCTTTTTGAGAAAGGCTCCGCCTCCGCCGACATGAACACCAGGGAGCCCTGTTTGTTATGCCAGGAAAGGGCGGTGCCCAGTGCCTGAAGGGGCTTTTCCTTCATGAGGGCAAGGCGGCTGATATAAGCAAGGGCTTCGGAACCTTTTATTTTCCCGTACCGGTACAGGTGAAAAAGTGTCCGTTTGAGGCCAAGTTCAAGAAAGTAACGGTGTTCTTCGAAGAGAAGGGGTAGAAGAGTCTCTGTGAGATATTTTTTCAACAAGGTGAAATCTGTCGCCCGGGAAGCGATTTCATTGAAAGAGAAGTTCGATTCAAAGTGGCTGATATTGCTGATGGTGCAGAGCCTGAAAAAGGAGTCCTTCAGGAAATCTGAATAGTGGGCTTCAATGTCCTCCACCATTTCCAGTTTCAAAAGTTTCACGCGCTCAGTGAAGGACACAATGGTGTTGATCCGGGAAGCCCGCAGCTCCCTGCCGGTGAAATAGCTGTAGTGTCCGGTGATCGGGGAATACAGCAAATCGACTACCCGGTAGTACCCGTCGTCCTCAAGGGGAATTCTCGGATTGTCAAATTGGATGGATACCGACTGGTTCGAGTCCGCGAAGTTGAACGCACCGAGCCAGATGCCGGAGTCGGTGAACTTGACCGCGGCGGCGGCAAGGTTGTTGTTCGCCCACACGAGGTGCCCCGTTCCCTTTGCGGACCTGTGGAATCCGTACCATCGTTTGTAAAAGAGGTCGACGCTCCGGTGCGAGGCATATTCAAAACTGTTCCAGTTTACATAAATGTTGTCAAGGAACACCTTCCACCCTTCACCCTCGGCGCTGCCTTCGTAGTCCATGATGATGTTGCTCATCATAATTGTAAGGGCCACCGCCGCGCGGAGCCCCCGGTGGCCGAAGGTGTTCAATGCCCGCCGCTCGTCATGGTTGCCGAGAATGCCCAGCAGCTCAGTGCCGCGGGGGAGGGTGGTGGGAAAATAGTTGTCGTAAATGTGATATATTTCCCGGACGTCCGTTTTGCCGTGAATTACATTTTCACATATTTTAAACAGAGCGGAGTTGTAGGGAATGATGCCGCATCGAGTCAGAAAACGCTCGTGGCCCCAGTAACATTCGGCGATGTTGATGAAGAATGATTTATTTTTTTCCCGGAGCTTCGATTGGATGCTGAGCATCAGATAGTAGTGAAATGGAATCGCGATCATGTCCCGGCACGCGGAGTCGTAATACCCCGTGGTGACAAAGTGTTCATCCTCGCGGTCGTTGACGATGATGCGGCCTTCAACCATTTCCTCGTGGGTTCGTTTCCGGTCATACTCATAGAGATAATTGTTCTTTTTCATCATGATGGGTACCGCATGGGCGGAGTCGAAACGTATCCCGTCGATATCGAATTTCTCCATGAGGGTTAGGATGGAATTATTCATCCATTCCCAGGTTTCAAACATACGGTAATTAAAGAGCTTGCCGTCATTCCAGCTTCCGAACCTGCCATCCGTCGATGCGCGGTCAATGAGATTTCCTCCGTCGCCATAACACTGCACCACCTGCTCGCGGGGGACTTCCCGTGAGTGCCTGTTGAGGTGCGGAACGATATCGACAATTATCTTTATATCAAGGCGGTGGGCCTTCTCCACGAGGAGTCGGAACTCCTCTTCTCCGCCGAGTGAGGGCTCCATCTCCACGAGGCTCATGGGGGAGAAGGGAGACGGTGATGATGCTTCCGGCGCCCAGTCTTCGCGGTTCGAACCGCGCTTCTGCACGCCGAGAAGGTAAATTGCCGTGAGATGATACCGGTTTTTCAGGTCCTCAAGGTGCGCCGCGACATCGGAAAACCTGCCGAGGCGGATCACTTCGCCGTTCTCGTTGTACACGAGTCCCGGGTGTCCGTCATGTTCAGACCAGTAGGCGCCGGTGTGACCATGGATGTCGGTAAAAATCTCAAGGATGATTTCGCCCCGCACATCGGGAATGACGTTAATACGGCCGCTGGCGCCGTGCATGGTTACCCAGGCGCTTGTTTTCATTTTTTGCCGGTATACGAGAAAGTCAAAATGGCCATAGGTGTCAAAGGTGTGGCGGGCGGTGAATTTTTTCGTTTTTTCATCATATCTGAGGGGGATGTCAAAGTATTCAATGTCCGACTCCAGGGGGAGCTGCCGCTCCGGAGAAATTGTATTCAGATAGATGCGGACAAAATATTTTTTTCCGGGGTCCGGGAGATCAAATGAGAAATCATGGGAGTCCCCGGTTTTCAGGTTGATAAACGTTGTCGCGAGGGGGGCGTCGAATTCTTTCGGAGAGAATATCCGCTCAAGAATAATATTCGCACGGTTCCGCGCTTCATGGATGTCATGCCCTGATGCGGATACGAGGAGGCGGACAAGCTCACGCAGGGACTCCCGGTCGTCACTTCGCTTGTGCCGCTTTGCCATGCGTTCGAGCGAATCCACCGCTTTCATCACCCGGTCGTAGTTGAAGTTCAGCTCATCGTGTTTCTCCCGATAGTCCAGCATCCGCAGGAGACTTTCCCTGTTGCGCGGAATAATCTTCGGCGCCTTCCTTTCAGGAGCGGCCTTTTCCTCGAGCACCTCTTCGATGGAGGCGATCCGTATTACTTCATCGACAAAATATATCAGCGCCCGTGATACCTCTGGTGAAAACGTCTCGGTATGGGAAAATCCTGTCTGGATGGCGCGCTCTTCAATCATCAGGATGTATTTGAAGGCTTCATAGAGTTCGGTTTTCCCCTTTTTCTGTTCGCTGAGGAGGGCGTCAAAGATGTTAAGGCCCAGGTATATTGTGGGGATTTCATCCCATTGCGGTCCCTGGCCGACGTGGGAAATAACGGTTGTATCTTTCGAAATATGGTACAGTGTCGGTATCCCGCTTTTTTCTTTCACCAGTACGAATCGTCGGTTCAGGGGGGTGGTGAAATCCGCGTCAGCCATTGCCCGGTGGATGAATGAAACAGCGGACACAATTCGGCTGGAAAGGCGTGCATCGCTTGCGAGTCTTCCCCGGAGCGTCTGATCGCTCCGTGAAATCGTATCGAACATGGTGTTCTTAATGGTAAGAAGCTCGTGGCTGATGTCGTCAGAGGTTTCCCCGTATGAGAGCCGGTTCACAATGTCTCTGTCGGGAAAAAATTCAAAACAGCGGTTTTCCGTAAACGCAACGCTCAGGGCAGTCTTTACGAGCTGGTCAGCAACGAGGTGTTCTTCTTTCAGGGTGAACCGGCAGAGGCTGCTGAGGGTTGTGCTGTGGCTGCTCACGATGGGCTTCTCCTTGTACGCGCAACAGATGCGGTGATATCCCCGGGCTTTACAGGGAAACTGATTCTATTCTGAAGGAGACCAGTTTTTCAAGAGATTAATGACAGGAGCTGAAAAAAAAGAAGGTATACCCGGCCCGGAGTGAAGGGCCGGGTGAAGATGCGGTTACTGCGTAATAGTGCAGCATTCCGCTAATCCCGGGTCGAATCGTTCAAGGCTGTGAGAGAAACTGGAAAAACCGGAACTTCTGAGGAGCACGCACTCTTTCTGGTGTCTGCGGCATACCTTTTTTATTATTTTACATGCATTATGGCTTATGCAGTCAAGGGGACAGAAGATCGTGTCCGCTTTCATGATGGTGTCGGCAAGCATTGAAAAGTTGTTTTCAATGCCTCCGTCATGGTGTGAGAATATCCCCCCTTTGTTTTCGACAAGTGTCCGCAGCCGGGGAACCGCGGAGGGGTTTCCCCCAACATACAGGATGTGTTTCCCTTTCAGCGCCCTGCAGGCCTGATCACGGTTAGGGCAATCGCCGCAGTCGCCGGTGTCTGGTAAGGGGGGAGAGACAATGCCGGTGCTGTCGTCTTCCTGTGGGGCCTGACGCAAAATGCTGAATTTCTGTTTCAGCTGATTATTCTCTTTTTCCAGATTTTTTATATGGCCTTTCAGCCGCTTCAATTCCTCTTCGCTCTTTGCCCTGTTGTATTTTTCCGTTTCATGAAGATTGACAAGGATTTTAATTTCATCAAAGAGACGGGCGATTGTGCCGCCGTTCTGCAGCGATGCAATCTGTTGACGGTAATTTGCATTTTCCTCTTCCAGGGAATCGGTCCGTATTCTGCAGTGCAGCAGGGAGAGGTTTTCTGCTTCCAGTTCTTTGATGCGTTTCCGGTATTTCTTTTTTCCGGATTCCAGTTGATCAATCGTTTCCTGGAGGTGCTGAATTTCCCGGATATTTCCCCTTTTTGAGCAGCCGTTCAGGTGAGAAAGCATATGCACTTCACCAAAGGCATGATTCAGTATTTGAAGTGTTGCGGAAGGGTGTGTCATTATCGCCCAGTATTCACCGGCGATGTGTCCGCGGTCTACTGCATTTTTCCATGCGTCCTGCAGACCCTGTTCTGTCGTTATTCCCAAAAAATTCTCAATTTCTCTGCTGAATTTTGCCTCAAGGGTTTTCTGTATCATCCCTGAAACATGAGTTTTAAGATGTGCACTGTTTACCGCTGTTCCATGAATAAAATAATCCGGAGTGCTCCTGTTGACCTGGAATCCCGCTCTGGTTATGATTTTTCTGGTTTCATCCAGGGTGAGACATGTGCCAATAATTGAGCAGTGAAAGTGTTCCGGAATGTCCCACAGTTTTCTCCGTGAGGATGCCGGGGTTTGTTTATTGTGAAGCAATAGTGCCATTGGTTTTTCTCCTTACGTGTAATGTGGAACATATAGCATTACAGGGCGATAATGTCAACGAGAATAATAGTTATATAGAATATTATTAGTTAAGACTAATAATATTCTTGACATTTTCCCCGCGTGAGCTGTAATGGCGTAAAATTGGAGGAACATTATGAGTGCAGAAAATAAATATTACAGCAAGAATGCAGCAGCGTTATCCGGGCTGTCGGATGATGTCGCGGGTGATTGGACATTGATACGGTTGCAGGAAAAAGCAGGAGAACATGCAGGCGGCAATCACTGCTACGGTAGCGGGTGTGGGTGCGACGGCACATGCGGTGATGCCTGTACGTGCAGGCAAAAAAATAACGAAGCGTGAGCGGAGGCTCTATGAATGAGAAAGGAACTGAATTCAGGGGATTTTTCGGAGGAGCAGGATATGACCGTCTTGCGAATGTGATGGGTATGGGGCCGTCATATTATGATGCTGCAATCGGTGAATTGAATCTCCCGGAAGGGGCGGAAGTCCTTGATCTGGGGTGCGGAACGGGATCACTGGGCATTGCGCTGGCAAAGCGTTACGGTGCGGTGTCACAGGTTCGTGGTGTTGATATATCTGATGACCAGCTTCGGCATGCACGGAATAAATCCGAGGAAGTGTCGTGCCCGTTTTCATTTTACAATTGCTCCATGGATGAACTGGACTTTCCTGATAGCACATTTGATGTTGTTGTTACGTCAATGGCGCTCCATGAAACTCCTTCTGCCGTGAGAAGAGGGGCCATCAGGGAGGTGAGTCGTGTGTTGAAGACGGGCGGTGTATTCGTGCTGATTGAGTGGAGCAGGCCGCGATTCGGCCTTCTGGGGATGCTCTGGCTGCCGTTTCTGTTTTTCGGTGATTGGCGCGATAATTGGAATAACAGGTATGCTGAATTGTGTCTGGAGCAGGGCCTGAGTCGTGAACATGATAGTTATATCAATTCGCTCGCGAGAAGGCAGGTATTCGTGAAAAAGTAACGGCGCAGTCGTATCGTATAATAACGTGCAATCATTGCCGGCGAGTCTTCTGAAAATTATGTGAACTGCGAGGAGTAAGATGGATTTTTTAAGAATGCAGGAAAACTGGGAACCACTGTTGAAAGACCTGTCGAAGAAGGATTTCAGCGGAAAAAGAATAGCCTTTTTCGGATCAGACGATCAGGTCGGATATCCTGACACCTTTGTCGATGCGATGGGGATATTGTATGCGGCGGTCAGGAAAAGCAATGCGCAGCTGATTGGAACATGGCCGGCGGGGGATTATGATTTCAATAGTTCCCGGGCCCTGGTTGATGGACAGTTTGTGCGGCTGGCAATCGATGATGACAACCAGGACGACATGACTGATACCCGTATCAGGAAGTGGGTTGATGAGCTGAAATCTGAAATATAGGATTGTAGTATGAATGAAAAGGTACAGGTAGCGCAATTGCAAAACATTTCGGAAACGCTTCTTATCCCCCTCTGGGCACGGGCTGTTGAATCCGAAAGGACTGATGCAATTGTCCGTGATGAAAAGGCGAAGGAAATGGTAAGTGCTATTGCGTATGATTTCTCGCTGTTCGAAAAGAGCTGGCTTTCCCAGGTGGGTGTTTCAATCCGGACAAAGATTCTCGATGATGAAACGAGAAAGTTTATTGATGATCATCGCGAACCGGTGATCATCAATATCGGTGCGGGTCTTGATACCCGGTTTGAGCGGCTTGATGACGGCAGGGTGCGGTGGTATGACCTGGACCTATCGGAGACAATTGAAATCAGAAGGAATTTTTTCAAAGAGACCGAGCGTTACCGAATGATATCCGGGTCGGTATTTGATTACTCCTGGGTTAATAAAGTCGCAGAGGTTCAGGGGCAGGTGTTGATAATTGCGGAAGGAATCCTGATGTATTTTTATGAGCAGGATATCAGGTCGCTTTTTAATGTGCTTGCGGATCGTTTCCCGGATGCGGTTATGCTCTTTGAAATGCTTGCGCCGTTTCTCGTTGGAAAAGCGAAACGGCACGAAGCAGTAAAAAAGGTACCTGGAGCGGAGTTCAGGTGGTCAATGAAAAACGCACGCGGTATGGAATCATGGCATGCCGGTATTACCGTTGAAAAGGAATGGAATTATTTTGACTTTTACCCGAAGAGGTGGGGATGGATGCGGTTCCCGGCACGGATTCCCGTATTCAGGCGGATGATGAACAACCGCATTGTCCGGTTATCATTCGGAAGGAGTTAATAATGAGCAGGAGAACATCCATGGAAAGTGAGTCGCAGGAAAATAAATTCTGGGACAGTTTTGCGGGGCGATATGATTCCTTCATGAAGCGGACACAGCGCACCTATGACCGGATCATTCAAAAAATAATAACCCGTGTTAATACATCAGATCAGGTGTTTGAAGTTGCAGCGGGTACCGGGATCATCTCCCTTGCCGTTGCTCCCCATGTGAAGAGTGTGTGCGGGTCCGATATCTCCCCGGAAATGATCAAGGTTGCAGAAAGTAAACGCGCCGCGATGAATATCGGAAATGTGGAATTTTCACTGAGCAACGCGTATGATCTTCCCTATGAAGATGAATCATTCGATGTCGCGATCGCGTCGAATGTGCTGCATGTGATGGTGAGCCCGGAGAAGGCCCTTGCCTCAGTGCACCGCGTGTTGAAACCGGAAGGGCTTTTAATTGCTCCGACATACTGCCATGGGAGCAGTGTGGTCAGCAGGGCAGTTTCCCTGCTGATGTCCCTTTCCGGATTCAGGGCCTGTCACCGATGGTCGGAGCATTCGCTCCGGGATTTCCTGGAGTCGGAAAATTATGAAATAGTCGAATACGAGGTGATACCCGACGTCATTCCACTTGTTTATGTGGTTGCACGGAAACGTGTACGGTAATAACTCTACTGGCGTCTGTTCCCGCGAACCGTAAACCGCGTTGTCATTTCCTGCATTTCAGAGGAGAGCTTTGCCATCTCCTCGCTGATTGTTGCGGTCTCTTCAACAAGGGACGCGTTGTGCTGCGTCACTTTATCAATTTCAAAAATGGCGCAGCTGATCTGTTCCATGCCGTTTTTCTGCTCGTCACTGGCAAGGGCAATGTTGCGCACCATGTCGCTGGTTTCGCCGATAGATTTCGTTATCAGCTGCAGCGCCTCCCTGCTGTCGTGACCCATGGTGACGGTGGATCGAATAATTTCAAGAGACCGGGAGACAACGGATTCAATTTCCTTCACCGCTTCTGCGGAGCGCCGGGCAAGGTTGCGTACTTCAGCAGCGACAATTGCGAACCCTCTGCCATTCTCGCCTGAGGATGGTGTCAATTGGGTACAGAAAAAAAAATACAACTAAAAAAAAAGGGAACCCCGTAAGGGCCCCTTTATGGTTTATAAGATTTATATTTCAGATGTATGTATTAATGCGTTATCGTGTCGATGTATTCCAGCACGGGCAACTTCGATTTATACACGGCAACGGGCTTATAGACAAAATCGAGACGCTTTTTCGACTTGATCATGGTTTTAACAGTATGGTATTTATCCTTTGGCAGAAAGAGCAGTACGCGGCTGCTGCCGCTCCGGCTGCTGAGCAGCAAGAGGTGGGAATTCTTTTTTTTGAAGGTTTTCAGGACGCGGGGAATACGGTAGTAGCTTACAGGATACATTGACCCCCTGAATGTGGTTCCTTTCAACAGCGCCAGATCAGTAAGGAGAAGCCTGTATTTTGCGCGGGGAAGGTTGGAATAATCTGGGCCTGTTTTTGCGGCTTTTCCTTCAATTTCTGCAGTGTTCTTTTCCACAGGGGCGATGGCGACTTGCTTTTCAGGGGTTTCCGTGATGTCCTCGCTCTTCTCCCTGAGTATTAAAAACGACTGTACCAGGAACCCTGATTTTGCATTGAGCTCGCTGTCAGTGGTGAGTTTCGGCATGATCGCGGTTCCGCCGGCTTCACGCGCTGCGTTCTTCGCTTCATTGATTCTCCGTTCCAGGGTGTACTCGCCGACATCGGTGATGGCGATCTGTTCGTAGTTCGCATTTTCGCCCCACCCGATAATTTTCACTTCCGCATCCTTCGGCTGCGGGGTGAACATCGGCCCGGTCCGCACAAGCTCGTAGGGGGACTTGCAGCTGAAGACGAGGACCAGCATCAGGATCAGATATATGCTTCGTTTCATTGTATTCTCCTTTATCTTGTGTGAGATAGGGGCCGCCGCAGAAACCGAAAGGAAAAGAATCGCACATCCCTTTTCCTGTATTCTGACAGTATTATTCATGATTATCGGTTATGTTTATCTGCAGAGCTATATATTAATATAATTTCAACAGTAAAATATCAAACATTTACTGTGAAGTCAATAGAAAAATGCCTGCATTGGATGCTATGGCCCTCTTCATCTCTCATGTCATGAAATACTGATAGGCTAAAGCCCGTTGTCCTGTATGGAGGGGATGTCACGATTTTCTCTCTCCCAGAGAACAAGACGGCTTCAGCCCCTTGCAGTTGTGGCGCCGGAACGGGAGGGGGGAAAGGAACAGATAATTCTGTCTTCCATTTCGAGCTTGACATGTCCGTCGGTTGTGCATATATTCAATAATGTATTCTGTACAGCAGGCATGGTTTTAATTTCTCATTGAACTGACAGCCTGTATATGCTGCTGGAAAACAAATCAGGTGAACGACATGATACGTGAGATAATAAAACCCACAAAACGGGATTATACCATACAAATCCCCGATGAATATCTCAACAGAACGGTTGAGATATTGATACTCCCGATTTCAGATGATCAAATCAAAAACAGTCCGGCGGTCGATGATGACCTGACAAGAAAGACTGCCGGTATTTTGAAGGACGCCTCGCTGGACCCTGTTCAGTGGCAGCGATCAATTCGCGATGAATGGGACCGGAAGTGACGAAGTATCTCCTCGACTCAAACATTATCATTTACCATCTGAATGGAGAGAAGACTGCCACGAGATTTATCATGGGGAACAAGGACAAATGTACCATGTCTTTATATCGCCCCCCGAAAAAAACAAATTCATAAATACATTGACATTACCGCCCGAAGGGACAGAATACGGTACTGCATTGACCATCGCTGTTTAAAAATAAAAAGCGCACAGAAGGAAGGATCATGCCCACGACCACCGACCAGCTGAAGGAGCGGATTGAACTGTTCCGGAAAAACCTGAAGGACTACAAGAGCAAAAACTACGACGAGTACAAAACCCGCGCCGACTTCATTGACGTGATGTTCGCCTCCCTGGGGTGGGACATGTACAACGAGCAGAAAATAATAGAGCAGTTCCGCGAAGTGGTGCGGGAGGACCGGGTGGTCATTGAGGGGAGCAAAAAGGCCCCGGACTATTCTTTCCGGATTGGGCCGCACATTGTGTTTTACGTGGAGGCGAAAAAGCCCTCCGTGGACATTAAAAACGACCCCGATCCGGCGATGCAGCTGCGGCGGTATGCCCACACACAGGGGCTTGCCCT
>JAKQCH010000178.1 GCA_029573825.1 Spirochaetota bacterium
TAATTATACTATTATTCCGTCCCGAAAGCAATTATTATTTTGCTTCTTTCGATGATCCATCACTTGCCGGAAACGCCACCCGGAAACCATAAAAGGGGCTCCTCGCGGTGGGACACCGTCTGAAACGATACTCCCTGCTCCGCTGCAGGTCATTACTGTTAAGAGATCCGCCCCGCAGCACCCGGTAGGTTTTCCCGAATTCCCTGTTTTCAGGCCCGCCGGGATAGGCGTCAAACCAGTCACCGCACCATTCCCAAAGAACACCGGGAGGATGGAAGGAGGTATCCTTCGTAAACCGTTCAACCAGTTCTGCGACAAATGAATCCGTTGTCAGCGGAATAAAACCTTCCTCTCTGTTCGCAAAATCCATGTGATGATAATCCCCGGCAGAAGGCACTCCCTGCAGCGAGGCAAACACCTCCCATTCCTTCTCCATGGGCAGCCGCACATCCATTCCTGTATGCGTTGAAATCCAAAAACAAAACGCAGCCGCATCATTCCAGCTCACCTGTAAAACCGGCATTACTTCCGCGTGGGAAGAATACACAGCATCAGCATCACTGCGGAAAGGGTATCTCCAGGAGAGCAAATCCTTCTTGCACCAACGCCCCTTTTCCCAGGTCCACCCCCACCCCTCCTGTTCCGCCTCGGTACAATATCCAGTATCTTCAATAAAGCGGTTGAACTCGTATAAGGTGATCAGGGTTTTCGACAGATACACCGCATCGATATGGACAGGCACTGCGGGGCCTGAATTGTAAAGGTATGCTCTTTTCATCGTACCCGTGAAAACAGCTTCATCAATGCGATCAGCCCGGGACATGTCAAGGCCCACACTGAAATATCCCGATTTTATTCTGATAAATCTTTCCAGCGGCAGATGCATAACAGTTTCCTGTTTATTCCCCGGGGCGAACGCTCCGTGGCCTCGCCTTTGCCTCATGAGCTACAGAAGTCCCGCCCGTGTGAACACAAAATCAATATTGGCAAGATACCGGTGCAGATTAAAGATTTCATCAAATTCCTTTGTTGAAATCTTGCCTGAAATGGCGGGATCAGCTTCAGCGAGCTCCCGGAGGGTACCCTCCTTTTTCCACACCCGCATTGCGATGGATTGGACCAGCTTATAGGCGTCCTCTCTTGTAATACCGGTCTCCACCATTTTCAGCATCAGACTCTGGGAGTAAAAGAGTCCCCCGGTACTATCAATGTTCTCCATCATCCTGTCCGGATATACAAGGAGATTTTCCAGAATAAATATCATTCGATGCAACAGGTAATCCAGTGCGATCGTTGAATCCGGCAGGATTACGCGTTCCGCAGATGAGTGAGAGATATCCCTTTCGTGCCAGAGCGTCATATTGTCAAGGGCAACATTGAGGTTCGATTTTATCACCCTGGAAAGCCCCGAAACCCTCTCCGAGAGAATGGGATTCCGCTTATGGGGCATTGCCGACGACCCCTTCTGCCCTTTCTGGAAGGGCTCCTCCGCCTCCCGGACCTCTGTCCGCTGGAGGTGACGGATTTCTGTCGCGAGCTTGTCAAGGGTGCCGGCCGTTATAGCGAGAGCTGCCATGTATTCAGCATGCCGGTCCCGCTGAATAACCTGCGTTGCGACAGGCTCGGGCTGCAACCCGAGTTTCCTACACACGTAGCGTTCTGTTTCAGGAGAGATATTACTGAATGTCCCCACGGCACCGGAAAGCTTGCCGTATGAAATGTTTTCAATTGCCCGAATAAGACGCTCCCTGTTTCTCCCGAACTCGGTATAATAGAGTGCCATTTTCATACCGAATGTCGTGGGTTCCGCGTGGACGCCATGGGAGCGCCCCATACAGGGAGTATCCTTATATTTCAGTGCGAGTTTTTTCAGCTCCTCAATAACGCGGTCAATTCCCGCAAGAATTATTTCACCGGCCTGTTTCATCTGGATACAGAGCGCAGTATCACCAATATCACTTGATGTCAGTCCATAATGAATGAACCTGCTTTCCGGCCCGACAAATTCCGCAACGGAAGTAAGAAATGCAATAACATCATGATGCACCTCGCTTTCAATCTGCTCGATGCGCGCCAGATCAAAATCTGCTTTTTCTTTTATTATTTCCAGGGCACCCGCTGGAATTATACCCTGGTCAGCGTGTGCTTCACAGGCGGCGATTTCAATATCGAGCCATATTCGGAATTTATTCTCCAGCTCCCATACATCCGAAATTTCTTTACGTGAATAACGTTCAATCATGATATCCTCTTCATACATATCCTGCGGTCAGCGCTGAAGGCATGCTGCAGCAATACGGAACGGTGTGATCGGGCAAAAAAGGAATTTTGCTAAACATAACAATATATTGTCAATTGAATTTTTCTATTTATCCGGCAGACTTTCGTATCAACCATAATACACGGCGGGGGGGTAGATACAACACTGATTACGGGATGGTCCGTCTCAGCACCGTGACGGACCCCCGGATGTTCAGCAATGAATTACCCTGCCGCATTTCCCCGGAATCCGGGCCGGGCTTTCAGACATGGTGCCCGTCTCTCTGGTCAGAAAACAACGAGGCCTTTGATTTCAGCATGATTTGAAAATAGTATTCCACAAACATGCATAGAGAAAATAAAACATGATGCGGTTCATCACCGGAAAACACCCGGTGATCTATATCTTTGAATTTCCGCATACCCGCGAGGCGAAGGAATTCACCGGTACCGGAGCTGAATAACGATGACCCCTGCATACGGGAACCCCCTGAACAATTGACGCAGACAGGGGTACAATCATGATAATCGAGGGTAAATCCGGCAAGGTTCTGCTTCCCGCAGATTTTGCATGATGAAAAATCAGGGAGGATACCGTTAAGACGGAACAGGTGAATCAGGAAAAACAATGTCACATTCACGGGATAGTGCGATGATGAAAGCGTTTCAAGACCTCTGGCGAGAAGATCGAAAATCTGTCTGTTCGGATCATTAAATCCTGTTATTTTCTCCACAGTTTCCAGGATCAGATACAGATGGAAAATGCGTTCAAGGTCCTCCCGTATGGAATAGAAGTGATCCCTGACCTGAAACTCTCCCGCGACCTGATACTCCCTGTTGTCATGATAATAATACATCAGGTCAACAACAGTTCCCGGCTCTGCCACAAGGGTGGACCGTTTTCTGCTTTTCCGTATGCCTTTGAAAACGAAGGTGCGTTTCCCGTATTCCCTGGTAAAGATACGCGCAATCCAATCCGCCTCTCCACCGGGAAAGGACGAGAGCACCACGCCCGTTGATTTCTGAATTTCCATTGGAAATGACTATTTTCCGTCTTTGCTCCGGGAAGGCAGGGTAACAACTATGCGGTTAATGCGGGTCCCGTCAATATCCTTAATTCTGAAAGATATATCGTTATACTTGACACATTCGTCTTTCTCCGGTATTTTCCCGAAAATATCATACAGAAATCCGCCGATAGTATCGAATTCATCAACGGGAAGGGATATTCCCATTTCTTCGCTGAAGTCCGCCAGAGGCATCCGCGAATCAACATCGTAGGAATTCTTTCCTGTTTTTTCAAGTTCCGGAAGCTCCTCGGTGTCAAATTCGTCGCTTATCTCGCCAACAATTTCTTCAAGAATATCTTCCAGCGTCACAATGCCGCCAAAACCGCCGTATTCATCGACAGCAATTGCCATGTGGAGACTCCGTTTCTTGAATTCAAGAAGAAGATCATCCAGGGGCATCGTTTCTGGTATAAAATACGGCTTACGGAGTATCTTTTTCAGATTAAATTTTTTCGGTTTATCCACCAGAAAATTCAGGAGGTCCTTTACGTGAAGGATACCCACGATATTGTCAATGGTTCCCTTAAAAACCGGTATCCTCGAATGTCCCGCATCTGTGATGACCTCTGCAACATCTTTCAGCAATACAGACTCATCAACCGCCACAACGTCAATCCGGGGAATCATAATCTCCCGGACATTCTGGGAAGAAAGATTAATGACGCCTTTGATCATGTCCTGCTTGGACAACTCGAGCTCTTCCCATGACTGAACGCCAAAAGTACGTTCATCGCCATTGCTCTTTTTCCCGGCGGAGTACCGGCGTCTTAATTTCTCAATTAGTGCTGATAAATATTTCTTTAAGCTGAACGTGCGGGTAGTATCGTTTTGCTGATCGGATTCCATAGTGGTGCTGTCAATTCTCACTTTTTTTAATTAATCACTCCATACCGTAAACTTCTTCACTGTGTCAACAAAAACTTTTGCACCTTCGATTGCATCGACTTTCATCAATCTGGCATCATTGTAGAAAACATCTGACATAAATTTCCGAATGGCAATATATACATCAGGGGTAGGAAAGAACAGGAACGAAAAATTGTCACCCTGACTTGCCAGAATCGTGAACGAGGAATGCAGCATAATGGGTTCCTTCGAAATCATTATCTTTTCCTGTTTCTGTCCCGTAAGTATCTCCATTTCATTAAACCGGTATGGAATCGACTTACCATCTTCCCTGAAAACAGGTTCAATATGCTTTCTGGAATATGTAGGAGGCTCAACAAGAACATGGGCCCTGTTGCCGTCAGTTTTAAATGTAAGTCCCTCTGGTGTTTTATATATGTCCTTTACATTGGCATAGGCAGTTATTTCAAAAATACAATACGTTGTATCCCCCTCAAAAAAGGATGATATAATAAACCCGCCGGTTACCGGTATCGATTCACTCATATAGGCTTTTAAAAGGGACATTGCTTTTGCCATAAAATTCCAACCCCGTAAATTTATTTTTTTAAATACGAAAACTGCTCATCGCATCTTTAATAAAGCCCTACTGCATGTCCGCGAATGAAACTCACACTGCAATATGAAAAGTATTTGCAAAATAATCTGCACCCGTCAGGATTGTATAGTGCGCTGTGTACAATATACAACTTTTTAATGCCAGCAACAAAGAAAGTTTGCTGTTTCCTGAAATAACAACGAACGTGCATTATGAACCATTAGTATTATGGGTACATACAAAGATAGAAATCAATAAAAAAACAGGAACGCCGGTATAAAAAATGCAGAAACAATTTTTCACTCCCGAACCAAGAATTTTTGCCCACAGGGGCATATCGTCTGAATACCCGGAGAATTCTGTCCTGTCCTTCCGGAAAGCTGTTGCAATTCACGCTGATGTAATCGAAACAGATATCCATTTCACAAAAGACAATAAATTCGTTGTCTTCCATGACGACAAACTTGAACGCCTGACAAACGGAAAGGGAAAAGTCACTGATTACACCCTGCAGGACCTGAAAACCCTTGATATCGGATATAATTTCACCCTTGACGGTACCACATATCCCTATCGGGGTAAAAATCTGACCTTCATGTCACTTGATGAAATGCTTGAGGAATTTCCTGATCAGCGTTTCAACATTGATCTTAAGGATAAAAACACCCGCCAGGTACCTTTTTACTGCGAAACAATTGTACGCCATAACGCGCAGCATCGTGTTCTGACCGCTTCAAGTTACCGGAGAAACCTCAACGCTGTTCGCAAAACTATTCCCGAGATGGCGACATCAGCCGGGTTATGGGAAGCACTTGGAATTTTCTTCCTCTTCAAAGCAGGTATCCTTTTTACAAAAAAGAATTTTTCCATGGATGCCCTGCAAATTCCTGAATTTATTGGTACATCCAGGGTTGTGAGCGAAGTGTTTGTGCATCTTGTGCATCAAAAAGGCCTCCGTGTACATGTATGGACCGTCAACAGGGAAGAGGACATGAAGCGAATAATCGGACTCGGTGTTGACGCTGTCATGTCCGACTACCCCGCCCTTCTTCAGGAAGTATATGAAGCCATGGACCGGGAACACAGCAGCTGAAATCAGCCGGGAAACACAATCACGACCTCTGTGCCTTCTCCCGTGTTGTGAAAAAGCTGTCCCTGGAGCTGTGCAGTGAGGGCATTGACAAGCTGAAGTCCGAGACTCCGGGAATTAAAAAAATCGACATCCGGGGGAAGACCCGGTCCGTTATCGCGTATTACAAGCCTGTAATGTCCGTCTTCCTGAAGGGAGAATCCAATATATATTTCCCCCGGCATACCATCAGCAAATGCGTGTTTCATTGAATTGGAAAGAAGTTCATTGATGATGAGTCCGCAGGGAATTGCGACATCAACTCCAAGAAACACATTGCTGATTTCAGTTACCACCGTGATCGCACCAGAATTCTGCTCGTAGACCCTCTGCAGTTCTTTTGTTATATCCTCTATGTATTCTCCGAAATTCACCATAGAAAGGTGTTCGGACCTGTAGAGTTTCTCATGTACAAGGGCCATTGATCTGACCCGATATCTGCTTTCATTGAAAAGTTCCGAGACCTTTTCATTCTCAATTTTACTGGCCTGAAGTCCCAGCAGACTTGATATAACCTGCATGTTGTTCTTTACCCGATGATGAATTTCCTTAAGAAGCGTCTCCTTCTCCCACAGGGACGCTTTAATTTCCTTCTCGGCCTTTTTTCGGTCAGATATGTCCCTCCCTAACACCACAAGGCCCTTCCTGCTTTTGTCCGGATTAAAAAGCGGGACCTTGATTACTTCAAACACCTTAACAGTCCGGTCAATCCTCTGAATTTCCTCCTCGTCGATATTTATACGACCTGATTCCCATGCCTTTTCATCAGTTTCATCACCTCTCAGCAGAGACTGCCCGTACACATCATCAGTTGATCGGGCAAGCTCACGGTCGGTTTTACCCTGATACGCAACCGCTTCCAGATCGAAGAGCTTCAGAAAGGATTCATTTGCCTCTAATATTCTACCATCACCGTCTTTGAAGCAGATAATATCCGGAGTCGAGTTTATCAGCGCCCGTAACCGTTCTTCACTTTCCTTCAACGCCCCTTCAACTCTTTTTCTTTCAGTGATATCAATAACGGTAATGATACCAGCGAGCTTACCGCCGAACTCTGTCGCAGTCCCTGAAAGCTCCACCTGCCGGACATCCCCCTGTTTTGTGAGAATCGCAAATTCATAACGCTGCAGTTCATTGACTCCTTCCTGCCGGCCTTTCCCGGTATTTCTCACTAAATCCCTGTAATCAGGGTGGACGAAATCCCAGAAGTATAATTGCTTGAGCTCCTCTTCAGTGTATCCGCAAATACGTTCAGCGGCGGGATTTGCGTATGTCCACCTGTCACCCTGGTACATCATAATTGCTGTTGAAGTGGATTCCGCAAGGGCCCTGAACTTCTCCTCACTCTCACGCAATGCATCCCGGGCCATTCTTTTTTCCGTCACATCGCGGGCAACTCCCATACGTCCGGCGACCTCACCTTTCTGGTTATGGATATTCGAGATATTTATCTCAAGCGTAATGGGAGTACCATTTTTACACACCAGGCTGATTTCATACATCGGCACCTTTTTCCCGGCCAGCCCGTCACGAAAATAGGTGATCCCCATTTCCCGTTCTTCCGGAACAAGAAACATGCTTGAATGCTTTCCAATTAAATCTCCCGGTTGATACCCTGTAATGTCTTCAACCCGGGAATTAACATAGGTAAATCTTCCATCAAGATCAATTATGAAAACGATATCGACAATTGTCTCCATGAGAATGCTGGAGCGGGACTCGCTTTCGAACAGCGCCTCTTCTGTTATTTTGTGTTTTGTGATATCACGAACCGCTGCCCAGTAGCGGGCACCATCGCCCATATCCTCATCCAGGGTGTACGCATTTACTTCCACCGGAAACACCTTACCGCCTTTCCGTATATATTCTTTCTCGTATGGTCCCGAGAATCCCTGGTTTTTCAGCCTCTTCCCGATTACTTCATTCTGCTCCCATTCATGCCATCGTGAAGGAGTGAGACTGAAAATGCTTTTACCGACAAGTTCCTCACGGCTGTATCCCAGCATCAGCTGATACCGGCTGTTGCATGCAATAATTTTTGCTTCGGCATCCAGAAAAACAATTCCGTCAGTACTTCCCTCAAAAATATGATGGAACCGTGCGGGGTTAAGCATGGACTCTTCCTTTACAGAATCCTTATTATCGGGAATATCCGCTTTATTGTCACCGTTATCATTCATTTGTATTAAAATCCCTTCTCTGCATAATATCCAGCGGTTTTCCGGAAACCAGTTTGTACCGGAAACAGTTAAAAATAATCCTGTTTCCCTCAAACCATAATAACAGTATACTATTAAAAATATGTTTCATTAATAAAAAAGGAGCTGTTAAAGCTCCTTTTTTATTAACGGAATTAATCTCCTGATTCCTTTACGGTTTTTAACGAATCCAGAAAGCGTATTTCTTTTCCTATTAAAATTATTTTTGACTGCATCCTTCCATCTTTTCCCTCCCAGCGGTCCTGACGCAATCCTCCCATCACCATAACCCGTTTCCCTTTTTTCACATTCTTTGAACACATTTCCGCGAGCTTTTGCCATGTTTCCACATCAAGATAGGATACTTTCGGTGATGAATCCGGATCTGAATAATGATTGATGGCGACAGCGAAGGTACACACAGCTTTTCCTGTCTTTGTTTCCCTGACAATGGGTTCATTTGCCACAAATCCTTCTACTGTTGCAGCAGTGTAATTATGCATATATACTCTCCTGATTGATATTAATTCAGAGCAGCCCCCCTGTCAGTGCACACATGTCCTCCGAAACCGGAAATACATTATCCGCACACAACTGATCAGCACCCAAATTGGTGATCCGGGCTGCTCCTGGAGTTTTTTACCGCTACTCCTATAGTATATACGCTCAGTGGGGGGTATTTTTTTGTTTTTTTTATGGATATAGTATTTTTTATTCAGGTGCCTGTGGGGGAAACATCTGTCATCGGCGGCAGTGTAATCAAAAAAAGCGGGGTGATTATCCCCGCTTTCCGGTTTTCAAAACA
>JAKQCH010000179.1 GCA_029573825.1 Spirochaetota bacterium
AAAGCAGTTAACGGTCATGAAGCATTGGAATTTTTCAGCAGCCACCAGGAGACAGACCTGATCCTCCTTGATGTAATGATGCCCCGCATGTCCGGCTATGAAGTGTGTAAGGCCCTGCGGAAACAGAAAAAAATATACGAACTCCCGATCCTGATGCTCACAGCCAAAAACCAGATCCATGACATAGTGACGGGATTCAAATCCGGCGCCAATGATTATCTGCAGAAGCCGTTTGACCGCAGCGAACTGCTTGCGCGGATTGACACCCTGCTTACCATGAAAAGCGCCGTCAGCACCCAGCAGAAATATATCAGCCTCCAGAGAGAGCTGGAGATTGCCCGTGAACTGCAGATATCCACCCTTCCGGAATCAATCCCCGGCATCCAGGGCCTTGATATCAACATCAGTTATTTCCCCATGAAATCGGTCAGCGGTGACTTTTATGACTTCCATTATATTGATGATTCCACCCTGGGGATATTAATTTCTGACGCATCGGGACATGGAATACCTGCGGCGATTATTGCCGGCATGATGAAAATCGCCTTTTACATCCAGAAGAACCTCGGCACACTGCCGGCGGATATGCTTCCCGCGATAAATTCAATATTCGGCGGGAATTTCAAAAACCAGCTCATGTCGGCAGGATATCTTGTGATTGACATGAAAGCTCACACCCTGAACTATGTAAGCGCCGGTCATCCGCCGGTGTTCCTGTACCGGAAAAAAACCGGCTCAATTGTTGAACTGAATCCCCGCGGGAAAATCATGGGCTGGATGGAGGATATCGGCACGGAAGTAATGACAGAAACCATCGAACCGGGAGACCGCATCATCGCCTACACTGACGGCATCATTGAACTCATGAACCGCGACGGGGAACTGTTTGGAGAGAAGCGGTTCCTTGACCATATCACCGCAACAGCTAATCATACAGGCAAGGACTTTCTTAAATCGATCTTTCAGTACATGGCGGAATGGTCTGGTTCAGATGAAGGTTCCGATGATATGACGCTGATAGTTGCGGATGTCCTTAAATAAATATGTGATCAACTGCAACGCAGGGGTACATTCATTGAACTTTATCAGAAAAATTATGCCGAATATCAAACTTGTTGAAGACAGGACTTCGTATCCTGAAACATTTAAAGAGGAATTAAATTTTCAGAGCAGCCGTATTATGACATTTGCTTCCCTCATTACCCTGGGCTGGCTGTTCTACATCCCCATCGATCTCCAGCTCCATCCTGATGAGCCTGTAATCATCGCACTCCGCGTGGGATTCCCGGTAATCGGTCTTCTGCTGTTTCTTTCACGGTTTCTGAAACCGTTTCGATCACGGAGCCTTTTACTTCTTACCCTGTACGGCGCGTATCTCGAGATATCAACGGGCATCCTCACCGCGTGTACCGGAGGTGATCCCGCCTATATCGGAGGATATCTCTTTGTCCTCATGGTGCTCGCCGTTGCCCCTCTTCAGCGAAGCACCGCGTACAGCATACTCGGAGCATCCCTGGCATGCTTTTTCAGCATCATCTTCTTCAAAGAAATCAATCTTTCCAACCTGCGGACACAGTACAGCATTAACGATATCATCAGCACCACGGTGGTGATATCATGTTTCATCTACATTCTCAACAACACCCGGTTCGTGAGCTGGCAGAAATCCAGACAGGTCGAGAAGAACCAGCATGTCATCGAGGACCAGAAGAACCAGCTTGAAAATCAGATAGTCATGGCGGGAGAATTACAAAAAACGCTTCTGCCACGGGACATTCCTCTCCTTGACGAGGCGATGATATCATACAAATACAATCCCATGATGGAGGTGGGGGGCGATTTTGTTGACATTATCTACAACGAAACACAGAAGAAAGTCGGCCTTTTCGTGTGCGACGTCTCAGGTCACGGCGTCGCGGGGGCGCTTGTATCTTCGATGGTGAAGATGTCCCTGAACCGATGGAATGAAACTGTTGACCGCCCGTCACAGACATTGCTGAACATTTACCATTCTCTTGTGGGGAAAATGGAAACCCACTTTGTGACTGCGGGTATCTGCTCCATTGACCTTACAACGGGCGTTCTCATCTACTCAAGTGCGGGACACCCGCCTCTCATCCTCGCGAGAAAAAGCGGTGAAATAGAACTCGTCAACGCGCGGGGCCGGATAATTGCAGACAGTATGCCGCCGAACTACGAAGAAGCAAGCGCAGTAATACATGAAGGCGACAGCGTGATCCTCTATACTGACGGCATCACCGAATGCTTCGGGGAAGACAACGTCATGCTGGGCGACGACGCCTTTTACGCGATGATACAAAAAAACATTCATCATACGCCGGAGGACATGAGCAGAAATATTTTTAAAGAATTGACGAAATTCAACGGTAGTGAGAACTTTCGGGATGATGTCAGTATTCTCATTATGAAATACACAGGGAACAGCACACAACACCATAAATCGAGGGACGATGAACAATGGAATATTCAGAATACACCTCTTCCGGAACAGAGTTCAAAGAGTATTATGTGAGAATGTCGGACGGCGTCAGGCTTCGGATTTTTGAATTTATACCTGAAGCAGCTGACAGGAAAAAACCGGTAATAATTTTTGTCGCAGGGTGGATATCGCTGATATCCGGCTGGAAAGGCGTCCTCCAGGAGATCACTCCGCATTTCAGAACGATTTACATGGAAACCCGTGAAAAAAGATCATCCCTGGTTCCCCAGAACATGAATGTAAGTTTCGCAATGGACCGCCTCAGAAAAGATATTGGCGAAGTGATTGACGAGCTGATACCTGAAAAACAGAATTTTTTTCTTGCAGGAAGCTCCCTCGGTGCCTCGGCAATCCTTGAGTATTGCTCCCTGAACCAGCGCATTCCGGAGTGTGCATTTCTGATCGGCCCCAACGCGGAATTCCGCTTCCCGAAAGTGCTGGGTGATATCGTTCCGGCATTTCATCCTTCCCTGTATTTCGCCGTAAAACCCGTTGTAAAATGGTACCTGAAAAACTTCCGCCTTGATAAAAAAAACGCACTGGAGCAGGTGAAGAAATACGAGAATACCCTTGATGAAGCAGACCCCTATAAGCTGAAAGCAAACGCCCTGGCGATTAAAAACTATACCGTGTGGGACAAACTGGGGACCATTATCACTCCCTGTGTTATTTTCGGTGCGACATCTGACACCCTTCACGGAACAGAGAATCTGCAAAAACTTATTGCTATTATTCCACGCACGGAATACATAGAACTTGCGAGCAATACCGAGACCCACAGCAATAAGGCAGGAAAGCTCATCGCGGATTATATCGCAGAAAAAAGATACAGGC
>JAKQCH010000235.1 GCA_029573825.1 Spirochaetota bacterium
ATGTAATCGATGTCTTTTCGGGAAAACAAACAGTTCCTTCACGTTAATAATCTAAAACCAGTAACTCACGTCGCGGGCATTCCGCCGAATATTACCAGATTCTCGTCCCGGGAATGCCGTTAACAAGAATCTCCACATGCTTTACCGAGGATATGTTCTCGCACACCGTTTTTTCAACGGCGCTCCTGAATGCTTCCTGTGCGCCCGCGACAAGAATGGCGTCATCTTTCAGGGGAGCAAGGGCAAGGTCGAATACGCACAGGCCGTTAAAAATCCATACCTTGCGGAGGTCTGTTCGAACCGGAACAATGTGCGATGTGTTGTCATAATGCGACCCTTTCACGACGAATTGAAAGAGCATGCCGGCGAAATCCTCACTGGAATCCGGAAGCTGCACCCTGCGCGTCTCTTTCATAATGTTCTGAGCGGTCGCGTCAGGCACGTATACGTTGATCGTGTTTCTGAATTCAATTGGCGGTATTGACGGGAAAATATTGAAGATGTTTTTATCAGTATGGTAACAGAACATCAGGTAATCGACAAGAATCAGTAATGTAATGAAAAGGACCATCATGCGGGTGCGGTCTTTCCTGTTTTTTGCATAGTAAGAGCTGACGAGGTTTCGAAGCGCGCCGGCGGCGGCATGTATATAAGATTTGATGGTACCTGCAGAATTGATAAAGAAATGTTTCACGACTGAAGCCTCCGGAATGCTGATGCTTCTGCACAATTACCCGGGGAAAGGGGGAGTGTCACTAATTTTTTAGCATGTCATCGTATTTTTTTATGAAATCAGTGATTCCCCTGCTGATTCCCCGTGCTATCTTTTCCTGATACGATCTCCTCTTCAGGTGACGAGCCTCGGCGGTATTGGAAATATACCCGATCTCCACGAGAGCCGCCGGCATCAGCGATCCCCTCAGCACAAAAAAATCTGCCTTTTTTACCCCCCGGGATTTGAATTCCGTAATATCGGAATCAAGGCGCTCCTGTATGGAGGAGGCCAGCATCGAGCTTTCCCTGTGTATCTGGCTGTTCAACATGAGGGCCTCGAGGTATTCGACATCATCGTACTTCTTTTTCGCTCCATGATTTTCCATGACTATTACGTTGTTTTCCAGAGTCGCGGTGGCGCGCGCTTCCTCGTTGGAAGGGTTCGGAGAAAGGTAGTATGTTTCAAACCCTGAAATTTTCGGGGAGAGGGAGGCGTTGACATGGATGCTGACAAAAATGCCATTGGCCCCCTTCTTGAGGCGACGGTTGGCAAAATCCGTTCTTGAAGCGAGTTCGATGAAGCGGTCGCCGGTTCTCGTCAGCCGGATGTCGACATTGTTCAGCTTCGCCTGCAATTCCCTTAACACCATCCGTGTGACAGAGAGGGTGATGTCCTTTTCACGTATCCCGTTCCCGATGGCTCCCGGGTCTTTCCCTCCATGTCCTGCATCTAGAATAATAAAGCGGATGGCGTCCTTGCCCGTAACGTGCGTGGGGGTTATTTCGCGGCCAATTCCCTTCTGTTCGGCCTCATCTCTGACGGAAAGCTCATCAGACGTGATGCTGAATGTTTTTTCCGGGAAGAGTGAAATCAATGCCGTTTTGGCCATTTCGGCGGGGAAAAAAATCTCCCCTTTCTCCCTCAATACCGGGGTTGCGGAGGAAAGAAGCCTGCCGTTTACGAGCGCTACCGAAAAACCGGGTTGAAACACTATAATTGACGCTTTTCTGTAGAGTTTCCCGCGCTGTGTTATGACATCGAACGAGTTGTCAATATCAAGCCTGTGAATGATGTCATGAAGGGAAATGTAGTTTTGTCCGCTCTTGCTGTGAATGCGCAGTGTGATGTCGGATGATGTGCTGGCGGTGCCGGTAGAGCTGATGAAGGAGCACAGGCAAAGCGCAGCAAGCCCGAATCTGATGGCCGATATGCCCGCAAAGAAGCTGTTTCCGGGGCCCTTGCGTTGTAAAAT
>JAKQCH010000238.1 GCA_029573825.1 Spirochaetota bacterium
CGTGTAAAAAATGTCCCTCCCATTGCTACAGGCCGGAGTATCGCGAAAAGATAAGAAAGGTAATGAAGTATTCAGGAATGCAGTGCATAAAGAAGGGACGGGTATCGCTGCTGAAAAAATATTTTTTCTGATGCAAGTAGCCGCAATGAAAAACTGCCGGCCTGCGCCTGGTTTAAAAATTCTGTAAATGTAATATGTCTCCCGGTGTTTGCTGAATATCCAGATAAAGGGGTTTCAGCGGGCACATGTTTTTTCCTTTCATGTAAACTCTCCCCTGATCAGTAATAATAATGCCCAAAAGTATTGACAGCATCACATGATTCCGTTTCTGGTGTACGGTAGAAAGACTGGTTTCGCAGCAGACGTGTTCCGGCGCTATGCCATTGGCAGCGATCATGATAAAAATTTTTTATGATAATGATTTTCGTGAATGGTATATTTTTTT
This sequence comes from Spirochaetota bacterium, assembly GCA_029573825.1. Classification (GTDB taxonomy): domain Bacteria; phylum Spirochaetota; class UBA4802; order UBA4802; family JAGODF01; genus JAKQCH01. Next base: position 446 of record JAKQCH010000238.1, read on the forward strand.
CAGGGATCAGAAAAAAAAATTTCAGGTGTAAATGTATGATGCTGTTACAGGACAACTGTGTTTCTCTCTATGACATGTCGATGTTTCTTTCCGCGACTGCCGATATGGTGTCGCCGGCGATTTTCAACCACCATAAAAGAGTGGCCCTGATTGCGCTTTCTATCGCGCAGGAGTTAAACCTTGATGAGGATTCGCTGCAGAATGTTGTGATGGCCTCCCTGCTTCATGATATCGGCGCTCTCAGTCTTGCTGAACGGATTGAACTTCTGCAGTTCGAGGAACGGATCGGAAAGGTGAATCCATATCACCACGCTGAAGCGGGGTATATGCTTTTAAGGGATTTTTCGCCCCTTGCCCGTGCGGCTGAGTTTATCCGCTATCATCATGACTGGTGGGACGGGAGCGGGCGAGGTTTCGGAGGAGAAAGCATTCCCCTGGAGTCGCATGTTATCCATCTTGCGGACCGTATCGACATCCTGAGCCGTGAAAGGGATTTTTCTCTCAATGATGCTCCCGATGTAACTGACGCGATACTCAGATATCGGGGAACCATGTTTTCTCCCGATGTCGTTGATGCCTTCACGAGACTTGCAGAAAAAGAGTATTTCTGGTTTCAGCTTTCTTCCCAGGATGCCGTGATACGCGGCAGGAAATCATTCGGATTCATGCGGCTGAACCTTTCTCAGCTGCTTGAGCTTTCGGGGATATTGTGCCAGATTATAGATTTCAGGAGCCGGTTTACCTCCACCCATTCAAGCGGTGTCGCTGCGGCGTCTGAGCGGATGGCGGGTCTGCTGGGGTACTCCGCGCAGGAATCCAGGATGATGAAGCTGGCGGGATATCTCCACGACCTGGGAAAACTTGCGGTGCCTCCTGAAATTATCGACAAGCCCTCATCCCTTACTCCGGCTGAATATGTGATAATAAAAAAACATCCCTACCTGACATACCGGATGCTGGGAATGATTGAAAACCTTGAGGTAATAAACCTGTGGGCCTCCCTCCACCATGAACGGGTGGACGGATCAGGGTATCCGTTCCATGTCGGCGGGGAGGAGCTCTATCTCGGGTCGCGCATTATCGCGGTAACCGATGTATTTGTCGCGCTCACGGAAAACAGGCCTTACCGTAAAGCGATGGAGGCCCATACTGCGGTGAAGGTGCTGAAAGAGATGTCCGCGTCGGCAAGAATTGACGGATCGGTGGTGGAAGTGCTGAGCAGTAATTTTGATGAAATCGATGGTATACGCCGGCAGGAACAGGAACAGGCTTTTGAGCACTATATTGATTTCGAGAGAAATATTTATACCGGGAACAGTATACGCGCTAACTGATAGCCGTCGTTGTTTTTTCTATATAAAAAGAGGCCCCGTCGGGGCCTTCTGAAATATCTATTTATTTATTTCATCGGGGAGGGGATATGATCCGTCCTCCCGGTGAACTTCATT
>JAKQCH010000250.1 GCA_029573825.1 Spirochaetota bacterium
TCCTGGTTCCGGAAGGTCCGGAACCAGAGGAAAAATTGAACGAATAAAGGCAACACGGTATCCGCTCATCGCGAGCAGTGTCACCGTGGGAAGATAAAAAATCCAGACAAGTATCCCGATAATCGAGCGCAGGGTAAAGGGGATCATGAGGGTGATGTCTCTGACCGTGGCGGTACCGCCTCCTGCGACAAGCTCCCCTGAGGCGATGTCGGTGCTGAGGCCGATCGATTTCACGAAGAGGCTGTGTCCCGATTGCCCCAGTGAATTGTACAGTCCCACGTTGAGATCGCAGAAGAAAAATGAAACCATTGCAACGGCAATCATGATGTCAATGGTCCGGGGATAAAAGGTCCTCCAGATTGTTCCAATTCCCATCCATATACTGGTGGTGAGGGTAAGGGTGTAAATGAGGACCGGGAAAAATATTTCCGCCTTCCACAGGGCAGGGGTAATAAATACGAATATAATCCCCACCGGCGTGAATATGGATATCATTGATATCGCTTCCTTCCGGTTCCAGGTAAATCCCCGGCTATGCCGTGTGATGTAGACGATCTGCATGAAAAAAAAGAAAATAAGGGCAACCTGAAATTTTCCGAGAATACCCACGCAAAGATCTCCTGCGGCATGAAGCAGCAGCGCTCCCTGCAGGAGCATACGGTCTTTTTTATCATGGCAGTCTTGCCCGATTATCAGCGTGAGAACAAGGCAGAGCAGGATGGAGCAGTATTTGCAAATGCGGGAATATAAGTTGTCGGAGTCGCCGGTAAAAATATCAGCGGTTATAAAAGAGGAATACACCGCAACCAGCAGTACCAGGATTGTGAATACCATAATGCGTTTTGTGTTTCCGGTGAATACGGTTTCCATATCGCACCTCCTCCATGTTTTCCCGGTACAGTGCTTCTGAGGGATGGAATAAATCAGCTGACAGCGGTACTCTTCATTGCCTTCACAAATATATAATCAACCATCTTTTTCCGGTATACAAGGCCAAGAAGCCAGGAGATAAAGGTTATACCAATTCCAAGAGCAATGCCCCTTGTGGCAATCGCATTCCAGATAGAACGCAGTCTCGTATTGTACCTGGAAAAACCCGGATATACCATGTTCCCGATTGAGTGTATACACTCAACGGTAAAACCGTTTTCCTCAAGTTGTTTTCGGTATTCCTCAGCATTAATCCAGTTTTTCAGAGGCATGTGCCATGATTTTGAGCATGCGACCCCAATTGCCCGTTTTAAGCGGCTGGCCATGAAATTCTGGTGGTTGATGATTATGTCGGTGAGGAGGAGCATCCCTCCGGGCTTCAGAAGTCTTCTGCACTCCGAGAAAAATTTTTCCCTGGTATTGAAATGTGCGGGGCCCTCAATGCCGACGATGTGAGAAAACAGTTCGCCGGAAAATGTTGTCCGGCAGGCGTCCATTTTCTGGAATTTAATTTTATCATCAAGATTATTGTCGCAGGCGCACCGCTGCGCGACGCGGATATGCGCGTCGGTGATATCAATTGCGTGGATCGAACGGGGCTGCACGCTGTTGAAGATTTCTATTGTTTCAGTGCCATACCCGCAGGCGACATTGAGGATGTTTTCGGCATTTTGTATCTGTGATACTTCAAGTACATAGGCGAGAAGCCTTTTTGATGAATCACAATAATCAATAGTATCGTCATCCCATAATCCGAATGAGAGGAAGCCGCTGGCTTCACCGGAACGCTTTTCTGATCCGTGGGAATAAAACCGCTCCACCCGGTCTTCATGCGAGAGACCGGTGCTTCCGGAAGCTGAATCTCCGGTGATGTCCTGCGGGGAAAATCCGTTTTCAGAGAGATCACTGGTTTGCATTTCCTGCCCTTTCCTCATCCAGGATTATTGTTATTTCATTTCCCTCTTCGTTCCAGCGGGCCTGACCGAAATTTTTTATCAGATGCAGGCCCCTTCCCCCTGGTCGGGTAACATTGTCAGGGGACCGGGGGTCCCTGACTGACTTCGGTGAAAAACCTTCGCCCTCATCACGGACAGTTATGGTGAGAGTTTTATCAGATGGAGTAATGGCGATGTGAATCCTTTTGCCGGAATCGCCGGCATTCCCATGGTGAAGAGAATTCTGAAGTGCTTCATCCAATGTCAGCCTGAAAAAATACTCATCAATACCGAGGCACAATCCGTCCTGCCGGATTTTTCTGTGGAACCGGATGGCCTCTTCAATAAAAATGTCCGCATCCCGCTGCGTGGAAGGGATGGTTTTCCGGATTTCCTGCACTGAATTTTTCATTTTTATATTTAATAAAAAATATGAACAAGTATTTAATATTTGTTTTGTTAAATTACCACTAACGGATTATTAAATCAATCACTTTTTATTTTGAAATAATTATATGGACATTTTTTGAATGTATACGGTATACTATTTTTTCTCCCGGGGTTCGGGAATTGCGGCGACATTAATATTTTCTTGACGGTGTGTGTCGATATCGAAAATAATGTCGCTCTTTGTTGTATGTGCCATATTGATAGGAAAAGGAGCGGGTAATGACGAAAAAAAACATAGCAGTACTTCCCGGTGACGGTATTGGGCCGGAAGTCATGGCTGAGGCAATAAAGGTGCTTGATAAGGTTTCCAGCCTGCAGGGTGTCGCATTTGAGTATAAGGAAGCCGATGTGGGCGGTGCGGCGATAGATCGCCAGGGAAAGGCGCTTCCGGAAGCGACCATTGCAGTGTGCGAGAGCGCTGATGCGGTCCTTTTCGGTTCCGTGGGGGGGCCGAAATGGGAATCACTGCCCCCTGAAGAGCAGCCTGAACGCGGCGCGCTCCTGCCACTCCGGAAACGTTTTAATCTTTATGCGAATCTGCGGCCCGCCATTATCTTCAGGGAGCTCAGGGACGCCTCTCCCCTGAAGCCGGAATTGATCGGCGAGGGCTTTGATATTCTCGTTGTGCGGGAGCTCACGGGGGGGATATATTTCGGCCAGCCAAAAGGCAGGGAGGGAAACAGGGCTTTCGATACCCTGGTTTATTCCGTGCCTGAAATTGAGCGCATCGCGAAAGTTGCTTTTGAAACCGCGAGGAAACGCAGCAGCAGGGTTACCTCGATTGATAAGGCCAATGTGCTCAGCTCCATGGTGATGTGGCGTGAAGTCGTGACGGAAATAGGGAAGCAGTATCCCGATGTCGCGCTGAATCACATGTATGTCGATAATGCCGCAATGCAGCTTGTCCGGAATCCGAAGCAGTTTGATGTGATGCTCTGCGGGAACATGTTCGGCGATATTCTCTCCGATGAAGCGTCGATGATTACAGGGTCTCTGGGGATGCTTCCGTCCGCTTCCCTTTCAGAGGGGACCTTCGGGCTGTACGAACCTGCAGGGGGCTCGGCTCCTGATATCGCCGGAAAGGGAATCGCAAATCCCATCGCACAGATTCTTTCCGCCGCGATGATGCTGAAATACAGTTTCGGAATGGATGAGGCCTACGGAAAGATATTCGCCTCGATTGAATCAGTCCTCGCGGAGGGATACCGCACGATTGATATTATGTCTCCCGGGAAAAAACAGATCGGTACCGCCGAAATTGGAAACCTTATAGCCGAAAGGCTGTAGCATATATGAGGGCCGTTAAAAGCTCTGCAGCTTTTCATGTGTAAGGGTGCAGCGGCCCTCTCTTCTCTCCCGGTACCACCTGTAGTAGTTCAGGTCATTGGCGGGGACCATAATACAGTTCCTGTGGTCATAGTAGTCTTTGAAGTGATTTAAGAGATGGCCGAACTCATGGGTGGAATACAGGGCAATTACCCTGGCCTTCTCTGCGCCGGGGATTTTTTCTTTCCGCTCTTTCACGAAAAATTTGTCCTGTGAAAGAAACGGGAAGGTAAACATTATTCCCGCCCCTTTATAGCTGTTGTGATTATTTCCAGTAACCATTCCCGTGGTGATTCCGTAGCGGAGCACCACATAAATCGGGATGTCGGTTTCCGCATCCGCCATAATGGTGTTGGTGAAGACGAAATCCGCTTTCTGCAGATGGCGCAGGGCCATTTCCCAGAAAGGATAGGTCAGGGTGTCTTTGTATGCCGATGAATGCAGGGCAGTGCTGTCAGCGGTACGGATTTCCTGAATTGCCTGAAGTTTAGCCACATACCGCGTGTAAAGGTGTTCCGCAAGTCTTTTGGGGTTTTTGTACGTCGCGTAATCCGGCACGTAGGATGCCAGTATCTTTTTATCTGTTCTGTGAACAAGGGTGCGGATATAGTCCCTGAGCCTGCGGCGGTCAGTATCTGTGGTTATATCAAGGAGGCCCTGTTTCAGCACCTTCATGTCGTCGAAGTTTTCAATGAATGCCATGTCCTGCCTGAACCGCAGAAGATCAATGTCGGGGACCCGGGTGAAGCGCGCATCATATCCGAGATACTCCTTGATGTAGGCCTGCAGGTGCCGCAGCATGTCGTTGAATTCACTGTCGGACAACCGGGGGAGCCGGGGATCAAGTATTCTGATTATACGCACCTCGTGGATGCGGTCAGAGGGAATGTCAC
>JAKQCH010000265.1 GCA_029573825.1 Spirochaetota bacterium
ATGCTCCCGAGGCGGTATTTGAATGCGGCAACGAAAGCGTCACCGCAAGGGAATACTGCAACATCCACGGCCTCTGGAAAATCAACTGACAGCGCAGAAACATCAAGCGGCGGTTTAATGCGGACACCCCGGCAGTAAAAATATTGCCGTGTGTCTGCATTAAAAATATCAAACAGCAAACAATGACTAAGGAGAAACAATACATGAAAAGTATTAAAGGAACAAAAACAGAGAAGAACCTCCTCGCATCTTTTGCGGGTGAATCCCAGGCGCGTAACCGGTACACATATTTTGCGAGTGTTGCCAAAAAGGAAGGATACGAGCAGATAGCGGGAATATTTCTGGAAACAGCGGACAATGAAAAAGAGCACGCAAAGAGGTTTTTCAAGTACCTTGAAGGTGGCGATGTGGAAATAACAGCATCATATCCGGCGGGGATTATTGGAAATACCGCGGAAAACCTGAAAGCATCCGCCATGGGCGAGAATCATGAATATACTGTTTTGTATCCTGAAGCAGCTGACATCGCCGACGAAGAGGGCTTCAAGGATATAGCCCTGCTCTTCAGAAATATCGCGAAGGTTGAAGTACACCACGAAAAGCGGTTTCTGGATCTTCTCAAAACCATAGAAGAAGGCTCCGTATTCAGAAAAAAAACAAGCACGCAATGGAAATGCAGAAACTGCGGCTATATTCATGAAGGAGACAGCGCTCCTGACAAATGTCCTGCCTGTCTTCATGATAAAGCATACTTCGAAGTGCTCTGTGAATCGTATTAAGAATAGTCTTTTATCAGAAAATATAAAAGAGGATGCCTCACATACGGGGCATCCTCTTTTATTATTCCGCCAAATTAATCAATCCGGAATAAAACAATTGACGATCTGCATTTTTTGCAGCTGAATGATATCGGGATTAAACATAAAAAAGGTGTAATCGGAATGACTGATTGGACAATAACGGTATTGATTTCATGTGATTCACCGGAAACAGGTAACCATTTCAACAATTTGCTTTCACAGCGGGTAGACCAGCATTTTATTGTCCATACGACGATGCCAGACGCCATCGGTGAATCGTTATCCTCACTGGAGGCTGTTGATTGTGTCGTAATTGAATCCGAAAGGACTTCAGCGATTGAGCGTGCGGTGTCCCGAAGCACAGAATATAAGATCCCGCTTCTGATTATATCGGACACGATGAAAACACTTTTTCACATCCCGGACAACCCCCTTCTCTCTTATATAAACAGGAATGACCTCACAGGCTCGATGCTGACTATCACCCTGCTGTATTCCGTATTGAGAGTCGAAACCTCGCAAAAGAAAAACAGGCAGGAAGAAGAGTTAAGAAAACTGAGCCGCGCCGTGGAGCAAAGCCCTGCGACAGTTGTAATCACCGACACCAGAGGAAATATTGAATATGTAAATCCAAAGTTCACCAACCTCACAGGATACAGCTTTAAGGAAGCCCTTGGAAATAATCCCCGGATACTGAAGTCAGGGGAGCAGCCTCCTGAATTTTATTCAGAGATGTGGAAAACCATCAGCGCCGGAGAAACATGGCGGGGAGAGTTCCATAACAAAAAACGCAATGGAGACCTTTACTGGGAATCAGCCTCAATATCACCCATTCTGGACGATAACGGCACCGTAACCCACTATATTGCGGTCAAGGAGGACATCACCGAAAGAAAAGAAGCTCAGGAGGCCCTGTTCATAAGTGAGGAAAAACTCCGGGTCAGAAACCATCAGATGGAAAAGGATATGAAGATCGCCCAGGCCGCCCAGAAGGGACTCATTCAGACTGATGTACCCGTTGATCCCTTC
>JAKQCH010000273.1 GCA_029573825.1 Spirochaetota bacterium
CACCAGCGCCCTCTCTTCGAGGGTTGCATTATCCAGGATGGACCGTATAATCTGTATGGATGCAATAACCGGAACTGATACCACCACAAGCTCGATACCGGCAAGATCAGGATCTGCAGCATCCCCCATGCGGTCAACACACCCGTCCACGAGAGCAGTTTTAATTTTCCAGGGATCACGTCCGAAGGCAACAATCTCGACATTGGTGAAACGCTTTTTCAGCGCCTTCGCAAGAGAGCCCCCGAGAAGCCCCAGACCAAAAACAGCAACTTTATGAAACATTATTCAACTCTTTCAATTACCTGCGCTAATTTTCCAAGCTTTTGCACAAGGGCGATAAGCTGCGCGGAGTCAATTGTCTGCTGGCCGTCAGAAAAAGCATCTTCAGGATTCGGGTGCGCCTCCACCATAATACCGTCTGCACCGGCAGCGACATAGGCCATTGCCGCGGGAAGAACGAAATCCTTGATTCCCATCGCATGGCTCGGATCAGCGACAACGGGGAGGTGACTCCACTGTTTAATGATGGGAACAACTCCCGCATCAAGGGTGTTTCTGGTAACATCCTCAAATGTCCGTATTCCTCTGGGACAGAGAATCACCTGCTTGTTTCCCTGAGAAAGGATGTATTCCGCCGACATGAGAAATTCATTGACCGTTGAACTCATTCCTCTCTTTAAAAGAACAGGTTTGTCGATTTTTCCGACCTCTTTCAGCAGATTATAGTTCTGCATATTCCGTGTCCCGATCTGCAGCACATCCACATAGCTGGCGACAAGTTCCACATCACGGGGGTCCATAACCTCTGTCACCACAGGCATACCCGTCGCCTCACGAGCCGCAGCAAGATACTTCAATCCCTCAGGACCAAATCCCTGAAACGAGTACGGCGATGTCCGCGGTTTATAGGAACCGGCCCGGAACATATCCGCACCTGCTTTTTTCACCATAATCGCATGCTCGACCACCTCCTTTTCCCCTTCAACCGCACAGGGACCGGCAATGACAATAATTTTACTGCCGCCGATTTTCACCCCACCCACATCGACGACAGTCCGGTCAGGATGTGTCTCCCGGCTTACAAGCTTAAAAGGCTTCAGGATCGGTTTCACCGACTCAACACCGGCAATAGCAGTAAGAGGCAGTTCCCTTATAACATCCTCATCACCCATGACGGTGATAATAGTACGCTGGATACCGGTTGACACATGGGGTTCAAGTTTCAGGGATTTTATTTTTTCAACAATGTGATCAATTTCATCCTTTGTCACATCATGTTTTAAAACGATAAGCATGGCGTACTCCGGTTAGTATAATTTTTAACAATGCAGTCAGGCAGACACGATTTATTCTTTATTGATAGAAAGATAAGCACGTTGCAGCAACATGCGGCATACAAGGGACAACTCTTTGACAAATTCAGAGAATAATTAATTCCCCATGGGATATGAGCCAAGTATCTTGAGAAATATTGTATTCTCTCTCATCCGTTCCAGCGCATCTTCGACCACGGTATCATCTTTGTGACCACCGAAGTCAATGAAAAAATTGTATTCCCACATCTTTTTCTTGTCCGGCCGGGACTCGATTTTAGACATATTAATTCCAGCCTCATGGAACGGCTTCAGCATATCATACAGCGCACCGGGCTTGTCCTTCACGGCACACACGATCGATGTTTTATCGTGGCCGGTCGGGGGATTGTCGGTCTTGGAAATCACCAGAAAACGAGTATAGTTATTTGTCGAGTCTTCAATATTTTTCTCAAGTACATTCAATCCGTAAAGCTGTGCAGAAATTTCAGAAGCGATAGCGGCAGAATATTTATCCCATGAAGCTGTTTCCGCTGCAATCGACGTGGAAGTAACAACGTATGTTTCAACATCGGGAAGATTGTTCCGCAGCCATATTTTACATTGTCCAAGAGGCTGGGGGTGGGAATAGAGTTTTTTGATTTTTTTCATATTGTCACAGAGCGTCACCAGACTGTGAGAAATGCGAAGGAACTTTTCCGAAACAATTTTAATATCTGTATCAAGCAGTTCATCCAGGGTATAGGTCACCGCGCCTTCCGTACTGTTTTCGACAGGCACCACACCAAACGACGCATTCCCGGCTTCGACTTCCTGGAATACATCCGGTATTGTTTTCTGTGTCGATGCGATAATTGAACTCCCGAAAATTTCCAGCATCGCAGCATGGGTAAATGTTCCTTCAGGCCCGAGGTATGCGACCCTGACCGGCCTGACCGCATGTGCTGCATTCGAGACAATTTCACCAAAAATCCTTTTCATCACTTCATCGGAAACCGGTCCGTTATTGATTTTTTCGATATACTCCTGTACTTCCTGCTGATCAAGCGGGGAAAATCCCCCTGCAGCATCCGCTTCCCGCCGCTTCAGGTCCTCCATGTAAAGCTTCGACCTTTCGGAAATAAGTTCAACAATCCGCTTGTCTAATTCGGTAATTTTATTATTCATTTAATCCTCTGAAGTGAACGACAATTCCTTAATTTCGGAAAGTTTTGGCAGATCAGATATCTTGTTAAGTCCAAAATACCGTAAAAAATCATCGGTTGTTCCATAGGCCAGGGGCCTGCCGGGAAGCTCTTTGCGTCCCACCGGTTTCACGAGATTTTTTTTCATCAGGTTTGACACCATCATTCTTGAGGACACCCCTCTCAGTTCATCAATTTCGGCAATGGAAATCGGCTGTTTATAGGAAACAATGGAGAGAGTTTCAAGCATTCCTCTGGAAAGCGTCTCCTTGCGGGTATATCCCATTACGCGGCGTATCTGGTCGGCATACCGCTTATTTGTCACGAACTGAAAGCCCCTGGATATCTCAACTATCTTAAGACCGCCATCCCGTGACTCATATTCATCCATAAGGGAGTCCATAATAATTCGGGCATGAACAGGATCAAGGCCGAAATTTTTCACAAAGAAGGTGATAGGCAGCGGTTCATTGGAGAGGAACATCACAGATTCGAAAAGACCCCTGAGGTCACTCTCGTCTTTCTCTTCCTGAACTTCGTCACCATCATGTTCCTGAGTTTCAACGACTTCTTCACGTTCTTCCATTGAACACTTTTCCCTGTACTGATTGAGTATTACGACACAATATTACTGGCACGTCCCCAGACCATTAAATACAGACGCCGATTGCCCTTAAACAACACCTGTTGCGGTGATTCCAGGGACATCATGACATCAAACGAATTTTTCAGAAGTGCCCGTCTGTCATTGAGGGAACAGGCTGCCCCTTGAGAATCCTGATTTCACCAAAAACCGTGTGCTGCATAATCCGGATTTTTCTTGATTTCGCCATTTCCAGAATTGCAAGAAACGATGCAATAATCAGGGGCCGTCCCGGCCTGTTGCCGAAAAGATCAGAAAAAATTATGTGATCCTGTTTTTCCAGGAGTTCAGCAATAAACTGTATCCGGTCACTAACCAGAATTTCGTCAAATACGATTTCCTGCTGCTCAATGACTTCATGAGAATCGATTACTTCAGCAAAGGCTCTGAGCAGCTCAAAAAGGGACACTTCAATATAGATTTCTTCTTCAAGATGCTCATTGATTTCATTACAGCGTATGAAACAATCAGATTGAAGCTCATGGCGTTCCCGTAGAATTCCGGCAGCTTCCTGATATTTTTTATATTCAAGAAGTTTTTCAATCAAATCCGGAGGAAGAGGCGGAACAAAGTATTCATCTTCAAGCTCGTCACCGGGAAGCAACGCCTTTGACTTGTAGTAGAGTAATTCCGACGCCATGACAATAAACTCTGAGGCGATCTGGATATTCATCACGTCCATCAGCTTCAGATAACCAATATACTGTTCCGTTATCATGGAAAGTGAAATCTCGGTTATATCAAGCCTGGAGCTCTTTATCAGGTTCCAGAGGAGATCCAGGGGACCTTCAAAATTATCAACCGCGATTACATATTTTTTTTCCTGAGGTGTCGCTACCGCTTCCAACTTCTTCCTGTGTGCCGGGTTTCATGATGTAGTATACACGTAATGGTGCGAGAGGCTTACATCTTTCAAGATATAACGTGTGCTGTTCCTTATAGAATCAATAATAAAAAGCGACATGCTGAAATGCCGCTTCCGAGTCATAAATATTCAGTCAGTAACATCCTGCAACGATTAAGAAAGCGCCTTTTCGGCAGCCTTTTGAAGTCTTTCCGGGGGGAATGGCTTAACAACAAAATCCTTTACACCTATTTTAATTGCCCTGGTAAGAAGGTTTTCCTGTCCAAGTGCTGTTACCATAATGATCCTGGCAGCTGGATCGACCCGAAGAATCTCTTCTGCAGCTTCAATACCGTCCTTTTCCCGCATCGTGATATCCATCGTCACAAGCTCAGGTTTCAGCTTTTTATACAACTCCACCGCTTCATTCCCGTTTTCTGCCTCTCCAACTATTTCATGACCTTTTGGAACGAGCGCATCTTTAACAAGGGTTCTCATAAATTTTGCATCATCTACAACTAAAATTCTCGCCATTTCCCTACCCCAAACATTATAAATGATGTTGAATTGAGCATATCACCGGATAATCACATAACGTACTAACGAATTAAAATACAAATATTACAATACTATAGTAACAGTACACTATGCTATCAACTATATTTTTACATCTTTCCAACTTTTTTACTATAAATGTATAATTACTACAGATATTCAACTATTTTTTTTGCAATATCCTGCAAAGGGACGACAACATCTATGGCGCCTATTTCTACCGCAACTCTGTTCATCCCATATACGACTGAAGTTTTTTCGTCCTGTGCGATAGTTCTTCCGCCTTTATCCTTAATATTCTTTATACCGGAAGAACCATCCCTTCCCATTCCTGTCATAATAACGCCTACGCTCTCATGTTCATACATGCCTGCAATTGAATCAAACAAAACATCAATTGAAGGTCTGTGCCCCGAAACCTTTTCACCTTTCGAGGTCCGTATCATCATCCCCCCCGACGTCTTTTCCAGAAGAATATGGGAATGGCCCGGAGCGACATACCCGCAGCCGGGATGAAGAACATCGCCATCCTCCGCCTCTTTTACCTGGAGATGAGAGTTGCTGTTCAGGCGCTCCGCAAAAGCTCTGGTAAATCCCTCCGGCATGTGCTGAACCACAAGTACAGGGGATGGAAAGTTTTCCGGGAGGCTTCTGAAGATCGCCAGCAGTGAAGAAGGTCCGCCGGTAGATGTCCCGATACCCACAATCTTTTTCCCCGCATCCTTCGAAACAGCCTGTTCCGGCATCGATTCCTGTTTTCCCGGAACCACTTCAAACGCATCATCCTCCTCAGGCTTGCTCTGAATGTTGATCTTGGATTTAAAAACAGATTTAATTTTGCTGATAAGGAGGCTGCCAATTTCCTCAACAGTAATTGAAAGAATTGATGACGGTTTAGGGATAAAATCAACAGCCCCCAGCTCCAACGCTTTAAACGTCGGTTCCGCACCATCCTGAGTGAGGACGCTCATCATAATTACAGGCTTGGGATTTGTCTGGATAATCTGCCGAAGAGCTTCAAGTCCGTTCATTATCGGCATTTCGATATCCATTGTAATAACATCAGGATTGAGAACCTTGTTTTTGAAAACCGCGGTCTTCCCGTTGTTGGCCGTCCCCACGACCTCAATTTCCGGATCGGCTTTCAGTATGTCGATTACAATTTTCCTGACAAGCGCGGAATCATCTACAATAAGAACTTTGATTTTATCCGGCATTAGTCTCTCAGTTTACTTACAATAGTCTTCAGCGATTCGGCATCAGGAAGAATTAATAGATTTCCAATTACCCTATCATCCCCATAGAAGAAATCTGTTTCCATAACAAGGGCATAATCATTTTCAACATTATACATAACGAGAATTGAATCAAGGGTTGCCTGCATGTAATCGTGAACAATTGTGGGAACAGTCGGCTTCAGCGCCATACCAATTTTATCCGAAAATACATTGACCACCGAAGATCCGATGATATTTGTCACCTCTTTCAGCGCAGACTCACCATCTTCCGTGAGCTCATTAGTCCTGCCGCTTTCTATACCGTACAGATGATCAATAAGCTCAAATCCCTTTTCTTCCATAAGGCTGAAAAGTATGGTACCTGTTATATCACCCACAAGCGGCATATAAACACCGATATATACATTATCCACGTCACCAATTGTTCCGGGAATGTTCTCAACAGCAATAAAACGAACATCCGGAATTGAAAGATCAATCTGCTTGTTGAGTATTTTCGATAATGACTCTGCAGCTTCAGTAATACCGATGTTCGCGATAACCCGAACTTTATCAAGATCGTCATCGGTCATCTGCATCGCTTTTTTTATATGCTCATCGGGCTGATCTCCTCCCATGGCATACTTCACGTTTTCACGGAGTTCATCTTTAAACTGACTGAGGGCCTCCTTCACTCTCTTCTCAACATCTTCATCTGAGACCTCACTCCCGGCACGGGCTGCAGTTTCCAGCGCTGCCGCTGGTTCAATATCTTCAGATATTACTGATGTTTCCTCTGCATGGATATCATAAATTTTTTCTTCTTTAATTTCTTCACGGGAGTCATCCGGTACTGCCGCGATCTCCGGTTTTTCTTTCTCAGCTTCCTTCTTTTCGATCTTTGGTTCGAACTTTGGTGCGCTTGTCTCCGTACGAGGAGAAACCGCAGATTTTCCCGGTCTGGAAATCTCCTCATTCACTGCCGGGGCATGGATCACCTCCCGCTCTTCCTGCGGTGAAGATATCTTTGCCGTCGTGTCAAGTGAAGGCACCGTAACACCTTCATCTGCAAGTCCGATTTTCTTCCCTTCAAGCACACGCTTTCTGTCACGCCTTGAAACAACGTCCTGCTCGGCAATGACTTTGTTAATCATTGAAGCGATATCAAGAATAAGACAAATGCTCCCGTCTCCAAGGATGGAGGCGCCCGCAAGACCTTCAACAGTCCTGTAATTCTGCTCAAGGGACTTTATAACAATTTCCTGCTTACCCTCAAGATAGTCCACCATCATCCCGATTTTCCTGTTTCCAAACCCCACCACAACAACCGGAATCTTCTGGTCGTCGCCAAGGGCGCTCTCAACCTTCACGAACTCATTTAACCGGATCAGTGAAAGTATTTCACCCCGCAGGTTTATTACCTCATGCCCCTCAATGGTCGTCACATCTTCGTTCGATACTTTAATCGTTTCAATAACATCCGACAGCGGAATCGCAAACATCTCGTTCCGAACTTTTACCATGATTGCCGGTATAATCGCGAGAGTGAGTGGAAACGCCATCACAAAACGCGTTCCCATCCCCGGTTCCGTTTCAATACTCACATTGCCATTCAGCTCAGTCACAATCTCCTTCACGACATTCATTCCCACTCCGCGGCCGGAGATATCAGTGATCTCCTCCGCAGTCGAGAAACCCGGGGTAAATATCATATTGTAGATATCCTCATTATCCATGTTCGCAAGCATCTCGCGCGTGGCAACACCCCTTTTGACAGCCGCGTTTTTTATTCCCTGTAGATTCAGCCCCCTGCCGTCATCACTCACCTCGACAAATATCTGGTTCCCCCCCTGATACGCGTTCAGGGTTATTGTCGCGATTTCTGTCTTATTCATCTTCCGTCGTTCTTCAGTTTTCTCAACACCATGGTCGATAGAATTCCTGATCAGATGCATCAGCGGTTCACCAATGGCGTCAATAACCTTTTTATCGAGTTCAGTCTCTTCACCGATTATTTTCAGCTGAAGCTTTTTATCAAATTCAATGGCCAGATCACGGACCAGCCTGTTAAAACGGGAAAACACCTGGCCGATAGGAACCATCCTGGTTTTCATGATACTGCTTTGAAGATCCTTGGCGATTCGTGACATCTGCTCCATTCGGTTCTTGAACTCGTTTATGACAGCTTTGTCATAATTGAGCTTCCGCATTTCCTCGTATAGTTTATAAAAACCGGAATTAGCGATGACAAGCTCCCCGACATTATTTAAAAGGAGATCGAGCTTTTCCACGGAAACCTTCACGGTCTTTATTATATAGGCTTTCTTGTCGTCCTTTTTTCTGTCAACAGACAGAGAGCTTATATCAATATGTTCAATATCATGATCCTCTTCATTGTCCTGCGGTTCATCGGCGAACAGACCATTCCGTTCAGGTTCATCCTCCTGTTCATATTCATTATTATCCTGAGCGGTCCCCTGCGGCTGCATTCCCTCCACATCGGCAATCGTTTCAGTATCATGAAAGCGAATGACGATTTTCTCATCTTTTCTCGTGAGACTGATTTTCCGAAGGTCAACGCGGGCAACCTGATCAACATCACAGGCTTTTCTGATCTCATCAACAGGCTGCTCAGTGAGAAGAACAACCCTGAAAACTTCGACATCTCTGTCCCCGGCTTCATCGAGGTCAGGCACAGTTGTCACAATGGTGCTGAACTGTTCGAGATTGTTTACGACAAGCCGAGCCTTGAGAAATTTCATCATGGCATCCTGCTCAACAAACACCGTCACCTCGCAGCACGAAAGACCGGACTCAAGACCTTTCTTTATTTTCTTCATCTCATCGACTGTGAGCTTCGTTTTGACCGCGACATCCTGCGTACGGACAGCCTGTGTCTGCTTCGGAGCAGCGGGACTCCCCCCGCCCTGAATGGTCTTATCATGAACCTGCTGAATCTGGCTGATAATTGATGAAAGATCCTGGGTCGGTTCTTCTCCGGACGCCACGGTTCCGATTACCGAGCTGATTTCATCGAAACACCTGAACAGTACACTAACGATTTCAGGATTCACATCCATTGTTTTATCACGAATCCCCTGGAGCAGATTCTCCATTTTGTGTGCGAGATCACTCAACGAATTCAGTCCGACAAACGCCGCAGAACTCTTGAGTGAATGCGCTGCACGGAAAATATTATTAATGATATCGCTATCATTGGGGTCCTTTTCCAGCTGCAGCAGGTTCTGATTCAGCTCCTGAAGCTGTTCATCCGCCTCTTCCAAAAAAATATCCTGATATTCACCAAGGCTAAATCCCATGTCGCTTTCTCCACACTATATAATTCTGACAAAGAGATGATATCGTATCTCTTTCCTGCTATTCGTCCTCTTCTGAAAACAGCATATTCCCGAGATTGAAAATAATTATCAGTCTTTTCTGATATCGACCAATTCCCTTTATAAACTCCTCGGAAACGCCCTCAATCAGATCAGCAGGGGGATCAATATTCCGCTCCGACATCCTCACGACCTGATACACGTTATCAACCAGGAGACCAACAAGCTTATCGCCGACTTCAACAACGATTATCCGCGTAAGATCCGTTACTTCCGCAACAGGAAGACCGAAACGGTCCCGGACATCCACCACAGGGATAACATTCCCCCGGAGATTAATAACTCCCCTTATATATGAGGGGGTATTCGGCAAACGGGTTATCTCAGGCATCCTGAGAATTTCGTGAACAGCGAGAATATCAATACCGTACTCGACATCATCCAGCATAAAACTTACAAGCTGTATAATAGTGCCGTCAATCTCCACAGCTTCAGCATCATCACGCTCATCTGCGTCAGCCTTTACGCTCTCGGCCTCACCGGCCTGACTACTGTTTTTCAACAATTCTCGTAAATCCATATACCCGCCCATCCCTTTCGATTCAGATCTTTACATGACACAGCTTACATTACACCGGATACTGCATACACAACTGTTTCATAAAAAAGATATTCTTTTATATACCATCGTATCGTTAATAATGGAACATACAGTTACAAATGAATGAACACCTTTCACATAGGATAGATACACATTTTAACAGAAAAATTTCAACCACATTTTACCATTATTATACCATAGCAGTGATAAGATACGAATTATTTGCAAACCGGCAAGAGAAGCTTCTGATTTTATACATTCGCCCTTTATATCACTCCATAACACTGCGCGATGTACGATATTTCATCCACTGCAGTATCATATTTTAACCACGTTACTCCGTATCAAATACGACTTTATTCTCTTAATCATATCTGATCTGTTCTCATACTTCAAGAATTAAATTTCCAACATATATCGAAAAAAATAACCCCGGAACTGTTAACAGAACCGGGGTTATTAGATAATCAACCAAAAAAACCTGAAGTGCCGGAATTTCTCAACGTCCTCCGGAATAATCCAATTCCGTCTATTTCGGCACTTTATTCACTGATACCAGCCTTCCATCGGCGAGTGCCACAAAAACTTCATCACCTGATGTACTTGCCGATGTCACAATTCTGGAATCCATGGGATGGGCCCATTGAACACGGCCACGGAGGTCCACAGAAACCAGCCGATTTCTCGCGGCGACGTACAGTGTATTATTGCTGAGAGTAATATCATTGGTTATTGCGCCGCCAAGATCTCTCCTGAATAATACCTTCCCGGTAACCGCATCGAGGGACATGAGAATACCATCCGTGCTTCCAAGATAGAGCCTGTTACCGATGAGAAGCGGTGGAACCACAAATTTCTCCCCGAGATCCCGCTGCCATATACTCTTTCCTTTTTCCGCATCGATGGCATTCATCTTACCATGAAAGCTCACGGCATAAATTTTCTTGCCGGAATAAGCAGCTTTAAAACGGGTACCTACATCCGCAGTCCATTCGACAGAACCGTCATCAGCATCGAACGCATACAGCTTACCGTTAATAGCGGGAACCATAAGCATTCTGCTGGTGAGAACCGGCGCCTCAAGAACTGCCGCAGGGATATTTTCATCCCAGCGCTCCCTGCTGTTTACGTTGAAGGAATACACATGCCCTTTACTTGTAGCCGCGTAAATATAATTTCCGGATACAATGGGTGCAATGCCATTGATAAGGGATCCGGTGATCTTTTGCGACCATAGCTTTTTACCGTCTTTACGCGAGACAGCAACCAGCATTTCATCAGCAGTGGTCATGAAAAGCTTATCAGCAGAAATACCAAGTCCTGAGGTTATCCCTTGTCCAAGAGATGTTTTCCATTTATTAGTCGAATCTTCCCTGTCAACGGCGGCAATCTCACCATTCGCAGTGGCAATATACACAACATTTGCGCCATAGACAACAGATGTTGCGACATCACCGATGCTGCGGTTCCATTTGATACGGCTTAACGGCCTGACTTCTGTCAGGCTGAGGGTTTCAACCAGCATTTTACCCGCAGTGATGTTATACTCACGTTCACTATCCTCAAATCCGGGGGCAACAGCTTTAACTGAATATTTTCCCGGCAGCAATTTCATTGAAATTGAACCGGTTCCCGCAAGCTCCCCGTTCACATACAGCTGTGAATTACCGGGATATGCCATCACCTGAAGGTCTCCCTTCTGAATCTTTTTCTCCTCATTAACTTCAACAACACGCATGTTTTTGAATTCTTCACCAAGGTCCTGCTCAACCGGAGTAATCTTTGTCACTTCAATTGGAGGCGTTTCAGCAACGACCTTCATCGCCTGCTGTACCTGCTGCTCTATTATTTTCGGTTCCGGCGCCTCTGCCTCCGCAGCAACACTGGCAACAATTTTTTCAACTTTGGCATTGACCTTTTCAACTTCCTGCGAGTTGATCTGACAGGACTTGTTCTCTGTTATCACGACTGATTCCTGCTCAATCTGTTCCTGAATCTGTTTTGCAACCTGTGCTGAATGCCCATCTGTCTCCTGGGCAGTCTCAAGTGCACGGATACGCTTGCTTACACGAACAGACCCTTCGATAACTGAGATTTGTGTGTCCTTTGCCTTGTCTGCGGTGACCATAAATTTTGTACCACGCACACCGGCAACGGCAGTTGGGGTTTTAACATAAAAGTTTTCGTCCTTTAACAGTTTCCGCGGACTGACAAGAACTTTACCCACACTCAGCTCAAGGGAACTTTTTTCAACTCCCGTCGTCCCGTCCCTGAAAAGCTGCGCAAGGATCAGTTCGGTCTTCTCCTTCAGGCGCACCACACTTGATCCAATCTGAAGATCGAGAAGGGCCCCCGGAGAGGTCTTTATCCTGTCATTCTGAACAAGGGCGGTGCCGACACCAACCCTGTCCCATTTATTATCATTAAAACGGAAGGAATCACCAAGAGAAAACGTGATTACAGCCCTGTTACTGTTTTTTGCCTGGCGTTCATCGCCATCCTGATTTTTACAGGAAAACATCATGACCGCTACAGATAATGCAGTCACGGTACAGATTATACTTCGTTTCATGATTACCCCCTTTGCGCACAAAGATGCGTATGTTACAGATTATCTGTGTATTTCATGTTAATGCAAAAAAAAAACATCCAAACCGCATTAAAATTAAAAAAATTCCAATACATCAATACTGAATTTTTTACCATAATTTCAGTACAGGACCAACACCACGATGTAATACATACTCCGCCGTTTTTACTGGTACTGCTGTGAATACCCAGAAATATAATATCATTTTAATGCACAGGAAAATCAACAAATATATTGCGTATCAGTCTTTTCTCAGCACAATAATTCCTTTATTTTCAGTTCCGATAAAAAGGTTATCACCGGACACCGCGACCCCGGTGGCGGGGAAGTTTTTCATAACATAGGACCACGTCACATGACCGGAGTGTTTATCAATGGTATACAGTGCCCTTTCTGTAACAGCATAGATGCTGCCTCCATGAATTACCGGCTCCGCCTTCACATTACGCCCCAGATCGGTCCTCCATCGCAGCCCGCCCTCCAGGGTGAGACTGTACACCGTGCCGCCGGCATTTATCACATACAGGCTGCCTTCATCAAGCAATGTCGCGATAATTACGTTCCCTCCCGTACGGTACCGCCATTCAATGGTATCCAGTTCATGGTTATAGCAGAGCACTTCACCGTGATAATTCGCCAGATACAGTCTGCTGCCCCGTACGATCCGGGAGGACCCTATTATTTTACCGGTATTAATTTTGCCTGACACCTGTCCGTTCATCCGGTTTACCCTATACAGGTTCCCGTCCTGGACCGGTACGAATACGGTATCCCCGCTGACAAATGGCGATGAAAAAATCCCGCCGTCGAATGAAACACGCCACAGCTTTCTCCCGTTTCTGCTGAACCGGTACACATTCCCCCGGGAGGTGCCCGCGAAAAGAGAATCGCCGTCAAGCTCAACAGCTGATCCGAAAATGAGGATACCCTCAATTTTATGAGACCACTGCGTTCGACCGTCAGCAAGAGAAAGAGCGGTAATCATTTCATTTCCTGTTGCACAGTACATGCGCTCATTATCCCATGCGGGAACTGCGGTTAAATGGGAATTGAGATTCCGTTTCCATAAGACCCGGTTTTCCCCGACAGCCTCAACCATTCCCGACTTTGTCACATTCACCAGCATCCCTCTGTGAGAGATGGTGAACAGCATTGAAGAACTGGCGCCCGATGCCCATTCACGAATTGAAAAACGTCCCGAATCACGTTCCAGACGCACCGCGACACTGTTTTCACCCGGAGAAAACTGTTTCTGAATGGTCTGCGGCAGGTAACCTTTTTCGGACACCTCGATAGTGTGAACACCCGATTCTGTCACAACAGTAACATTCCCCTTTCCCCGGTAATCCCCATTGACCTTTATTGAGGCAGTATCAGGGGATGCCGCAATTGAAAGTTCAAGTACCGGGGGAGCGCTTCTGTTTTCAGTTCGGGGGGTCGATATCGCTCTCAGATCTGAAAGCATCCTGGTCCCGCTTTCCTCAGCAGACAACACAACTGGCCGGGCACCCTGCAGCGCATCCGCATGCAGCGCCGTGCCGGTGGCCATACTTCGTTTCACCGCCGCCCTGACTTCGCGTACAAGGCGTTCCCCGGCATCAACTCCCACCGTACATACCTGATTGGAGGATACCGTGACAGATTCCTGCTCAAGTATCCGATCCACCCGGCCCTGCAAATCGCCGCTTTCCGGACCCGCGGCAGTATCAGAAACATCCACATGATTTCGGACCCTGATCTTTCCCTCCAGGACCTCATACCGCACCGACCTGTC
>JAKQCH010000275.1 GCA_029573825.1 Spirochaetota bacterium
TATCAAATTCGTTCAATAATACTTTGTAGTCACTTTCGGAAATGACTTTTTCAACCAGAAGGCGTTTAAAAGTTGAATACGTTTCAACTTCAGTAATTGAAGAGACAATAATAGAATCAGCATTATTCATAAGATCATCGACCTTGTCTGATCCTGCTTCAAGAATATATTTTTTTATTAACGCTGAAGTATCAAAGTACAATGTCATTCTTCATTTCTCTCACTCATAATGTAATCGAGGGAAGTCTTTGAAGTTTTCAATTTTACTTTTACGGTGTCCCGTTTCCACCCGGTGGAGGACTCGTTAAAGGGAATAATTTTAGCGATTGGTTTGCCCTTGCGGATAATAACAAAAGAGCTGCCATGTTCAACTTTATCAAAATACTCTTTTGATTGATTCCGGAAGTCAGTAAATTTAACATAATTCATGAACTTCTCCTCATGTGACATTATAATGTCATAATAATGCCATCTTGATGAAAAGTCAATAATTTCGCAGCGTAGTAAGGCCTGGCTTCAAGGACAAAATGCGGCCCCTTCCCTCTCAGCAAGCCCCCTTTTCGTCCAAAGGGGGCGGCACGGAGTGCGGGGGATTTAAGGCTGCTGTGAAAATAACTTCTCAATTTTAATACCATAAGGACTGCGATGAATTCTAAAAGAGATGATAGTGACTTGTTTCAGGATATAGTGATGCTTGTTAAAATAGAAATAGTCATGTACAATAGTTGACACTCTTAATCGTTGAAGTATTATTCAAACAGACAGCAGATTATACAGTGCTGCAATTATTCAGGAGTTGTACGGTAATATCATCAGGAGCCTGTCATGAAACTCTTTTCAGGAATAAATCTGTCGTTGCGGTTTGCTGTAATTAACATTTTATTTGCCCTGTATGTCCTGTTTCTCCAGCCGATACTGTTGCCGTTTCTTAAAAATGCCGCAGACAATACTGTCAGCGGCTCCAACCCGGTTATCGGAGCCCTCCTTCTTGGCGCGCTTCTTCTTGAAGTTCCCGGTTTATATTATCGAATGAAGCAAATCGGGAACAGGCTCCTCTCGCTGTATCCCAAACGTGCGGGTTCTGCGATTACGGTTCCGTATATCCTTCTACCGGTAATTCTTCACACGGCGCTGGGAGTAATAATTACAATATACGCATTCCATTCCTTCGGGTTCGGATTTCACACGGATGAGTGGATGTTCAGACTCTTTTTCATTATTGCTCTCGTGCGGGAAGGTATTATCATCTATATACTTTACAGCAGAAAGATCCCGGTTCAGCCGGTTCCCATGAGAAAAATTACACCCGTTTTCACCGATGGCATTCTTTTTTATTTTAACTGCATCGCGTTTACCGCTACCTGGGAGGTCATTTCCACAGGCAATGGCGCTGAGTCATCAATCGCATCTGCATTGCTCCATTTTTTCTTCGCATCCATTCTCTTTTTAATGTTTTACCTCCCCTGTAATCTGACGTACCTTGCGGAAGACTTCCTGATGCTCCGGGGCAAAAGGGAATTATTAATTCGCCTCACTGCACTCATTATGGTAACGATAAGCGCCGTTGGGCCAATTGCGTTCCGTGATATATTGAATGACCCTTCAGCCGACAATGAACTGATCCGAACCAGAAATAAGAATGAAGAGGTAAGAAGAAAAATCATTGAGGAGCGGCGAATCAGGGAGCAAAGATTTCATAAATAAAAAAGAGGCATCATCTCTGATGCCCCTTGTATATCAACCTCTTGTGAGGTTTATTGATTATCAGCTATCTCCTACCCCATATACTCCAGCACAATCTTCAGCATCCGCCGCACCGGTTCCGCGGCGCCCCAGAGAAGCTGATCGCCCGCAGTGAATGCCGCGACATATTCGGGGCCCATATTCATTTTCCTGATCCTTCCCACGGGGACCGAGAGTGTCCCGGAGACTGCCGCGGGACTCAGGCCTTTTACCGTTTCCTCCTTCGTGTTTGGAATCACCTTTGCCCATTCATTGGAGCCGGCAATTATATCCTCAACTTCCTTTTCCGATATGTCCTTTGTCAGCTTAATGGTAAGCGCCTGGCAGTGGCTCCTCATTGCACCTATCCGTACGCACAATCCGTCAATCGGTATCGGAGACACGTTACCCAGAATCTTGTTGGTTTCCGCATGACCTTTCCACTCTTCACGGGTCTGGCCGTTTTCCATGGGACGGTCAATCCAGGGAATAAGGCTCCCTGCGAGGGGTGCTGCAAAGTTATCGACGGGAAAATCCTTGCTCTTCATTGTCGCCGTCACATTTTTATCAATATCCAGAATTGCGCTGGCGGGGTCGTTCAAAAGCGCACCGGCGTTACTGCCGATCATTCCCATCTGCGCCACGAGCTCCCGCATGTTTTTCGCACCGGCGCCTGACGCCGCCTGGTAGGTCATTGAACTCATCCATTCGACGAGCCCTTCACGGAACAGCCCGCCAAGTCCCATCAGCATAAGACTCACGGTGCAGTTTCCCCCAATATAATTTTTCACGCCCTTTGCCAGGGCCCGGTCAATCACATTCCTGTTCACCGGATCGAGGACGATAACACTGTCATCCTCCATCCTGAGTGTCGATGCGGCATCGATCCAGTATCCGTTCCACCCTTTATTGTGGAGCTTCGGATACACTTCCTTCGTATAGTCGCCCCCCTGACAGGTGACGATAATGTCCATTCCTGAAAGAACGTCCGTATTGAAGGCGTCCTCCAGCAGCGGCACATCCATGCCGATATCAGGGCCCTTCTGTCCCGCCTGAGATGTGGAAAAGAACAGGGGCTCAAATCCCTGAAAGTCTTTTTCTTCATTCATCCGGTCCATGAGCACCGAGCCCACCATGCCGCGCCATCCGACGAAACCTGCTTTTATCATGCTGTATCCCCTTTTCCTAAAAAATTCGGAAGCTATTTAATGCAATTGTTGTCCTGGTTGTCAAGAGTTTATGAAAATATTATAACCAAAAACCCCGTTTATTCATAAAAAATTGATCGGCGTATCCACTCATATCCTTTTCAGCACCAGGTTCTCAAGGGGTTTCCTCTCTTTATTCGGTGTTTCGGCGGGAAATCCCATGGCAAGAACCGCCATCAGTTCATTTCCTTCATCGATGCCCAGAAGATCATTCACTTCTTTTTTGCGTTTTAATATCTCCCCGAGCCATACCGCACCAATACCCTGTGAATGCGCCGCAAGAAGCATATTCTGGACACAGGCCCCTATTCCCATCAGGTCCTTGTCCCGGTCGTATCCCGCGTTATGGTTATACAATACCGCGACACAGAGGTCGCATTCAACAACGATTCCGCTGTAATGGGTGAGTCGCGACATCTGCTCCCTGATGTTTCTGTCCCGGACAACAGCAAAACGCCAGGGCTGGTTGTTAAGCCCCGAAGGGGCCCATCTCCCGGCATCCAGTATCTGTCCAAGTACGGTGTCAGGGATATTTTCTCCGGTGTATTTCCGGATCGACCGCCTTTCCCGAATTGCCTGCAGCACCATAGTATCCTTCATGAAAAATCCTCTCTTTTGTACATAAAAAAGCATGCCCCGCAGCGGTTTCTGAGGACCTGCGCGGCATGCCTGCTGAAGTTACCGTTATGTTATTTACTGCTGCGCCGGGTGTTCTCTTCCCCTATTTTCACATGGACCCTGTCCTGATATTCCACGATTTCGTTCCGTAAAATATTCAGGTCAGTTATTCTGTCATCAAGCCTGGTCAGATGGTTTCCCAATATCTCCATGAGCCTTTTCAGAACACGTTCGTTCTTCTTATGGATCGACCAGATGTCTTCAAGCTCTTTCATCTCCGTGAGAGAAAGTCCCAGAATTTTCAGCCGCTTGATAAATTTAAGTCTCCGCACATCATCATCGGTATAAATCCGCTTACCCCCCTCAACCCGTTTCACCGAGTTGAGGAGTCCCAGTTCCTCATAATACCGTATTGTACGAAGGCTCATCTCAACAGCTTTCGACACTTCGCCGATGGAATACTTTGTGCTTACATCAGTCCCTGTATTCATACACTCCCGGTTACCGTATTAACATTTCCCCTCATGACGCATATTTTTCCGCGAAGAGCTCCCGCAGCTTGTATTTCTGTACCTTGCCGCTTGCGGTCATGGGAAATTCTTTTACGAATTCAAAATATCGGGGTATTTTATGCCGGGCAATCTTCCCGGCGCAGTATTCCCGTAACTCATCTGCTGTTGCGCTTTCACCTTCCCGCAGCTGAATCGCCGCGAGGACCTGTTCACCGTATTTTTCATCCGGAACCCCCACAACATGGACGTCGCTGATTTTATCATGGGCATGGAGAAACTCTTCAATTTCCCTCGGATATACGTTTTCACCGCCCCGTATAATCATGTCCTTAATTCTGCCGGTTACTTTAAAATATCCGTTTTCATCCACCACTCCGAGGTCCCCGGTGTGGAGCCAGCCGTCTTCATCAATAGCGGCTTCCGTGGCATCCTGCATTTTAAAATAACCCTTCATGACACAGTCACTCCGCGTCACTATCTCACCCTGAGTATTAACAGGGAGGTCTTCCCCTGAATCAGGCTCAATAATTTTCCCCTCGATGTCAGGCAAAAGCCTGCCCACGGTAGAGACCCGCAGTTCCACGGGGTCGTCCCGCCTGGTCATTGTCATGACGGGAGAACATTCCGTCTGTCCGAAAGCAATGACCACCTCTGAACAATGCATCTTTGTCCGGACCTGATTCATGGTTTCCACAGGACATGGCGCACCTGCCATAATACCTGTCCGCAGTGATTTCATGTTAAACTTTTCAAATTCCGGATGTCCCAGCATCGCAATGAACATGGTGGGTACTCCGTTTATCGCGGTACACTGTTCCTTTTCAATGGCCTGAAGTGCTTTCAGGGGATCGAATGCTTCAAGCACAACCATCGTGGACCCGTGATAAACACTGTTAAGGGTGCTCATCACGCAGCCGAAGCAGTGAAAAAGCGGTACATGAATAAGGAGGCGGTCTTCTTCCGTCATACCCATGACGTCTCCCACCATCCTTGCATTATTGACTATATTATAATGTGTCAGCATCACCCCTTTCGGGAACCCGGTTGTTCCGGACGTGTACTGCATATTTATTGTATCGTTCACATCGAGTGATTCCTCACGGGCCTTGAGTTCTGCATCTGAGATTTTTTCCCCGAGCTCGATGACCTCTTTAAATATAAACATTCCCGGAGCCGCGTTCCCGTCACCCGCGAGGACAACATTCTTCAGAAAGGGCAGTTTTTCTGAATTGATCATTCCTTTATTCTGATTGCCAAGTTCAGGCACCACCTGACGCACAATGTCATAATAACTTGCATCGCGATAATCCCGTATATGGACCAGCGTTGTTGAATCCGACTGATTGAGAATATATTCAAGTTCGTGCGATTTATAATTCGTGTTCACGGTAACAAGCACTGCCCCGATCATGCTGAGACCAAACTGCAGATACACCCACTCCGGCACATTGGACGCCCAGACTGAGACATGGTCCCCCCTCTTGATACCCAGAGACATAAATCCTTTTGCGACCTTTTCACACTCTTCAAGAAACTGCCGGTAATTCTGCCTAATTCCGAATTCCGGATAGATAAGCGCATCATGTTCCGGATACTTTCCGGCGGTTTCCCTCAATAGATTTCCAATGGTAATTTTTCTGAATTGCGACATGCTGCAACCTCCATAAATATTTTTCTGAAGGCAGGCTTACCACGTAAACTTAACCCAACAAATATATTTATATGAACCCACCTTACGTAAGATGGTAAGAATAACCAAAGACTGAATCGTGTCAAGTTTTTCATTGATTTTTAGACACTATTTTTTTGATTTTTTATTGATTTAATGCATAATCAGAATCTGAATGACGTAGTAAATACTGGATTTTTATTACCACACACACTGATATTACATATAAATGACGCTCCGGAAACAATACTGTTCATGATTACAATAAACATCAATGGACACTAATAATTATGACAGTCAAAGAAATTAAAAAAGAATTCTTTGATATACCGTGAAAGTGGAGTAATCTCTTGCTTAGCTGATACTGTTTCACCAGAAACGAAAAGAACAGCGGGAGTGCTGCAACAAACAAAAGGGAGATTTACATGAAGAATATCCAGAAAGCACTGCAGAATGAAACGTTCAGCAGGGATTCAATACCGGGGATTGCAGTAAACACCTACAAAAAACTCTGGAATAAAGAAACCTTTTACGCAAAAGAGCTAAACGGCCAGCCGACTCTGGAATTTTTACCAACCACCTCTGCAGAATTCCTTGAACAGCAATTCTATATTGCCGCTGGTCTGATTGAGCTGGGTCTGGAAAAGGGGGACCATGTCGGTATTTTTTCTTATAATTCACTACGATATGCTGTTGAAATATTCTCCACCCTTTCAATTGGAGGGGTTTTCGTTCCCGTATATCCCACGCTCACCATGGAGGAAGCCCTGCTGCTTTTCACTCATTCCGACACCAATTACGTTTTTGTAGGCGACATTGCCCAGTATCAGAAGGCTGTTGCTATCCTGGATAAAGTAAAATCTCCGCTGAAAAAGGTAATAGTAAATTTCCCGACTGATAAAAAGCATAAAAATGTCATGTCCTATGAAGAGCTCCTTGAAATGGGGCGAAATTCCGGACATATTGATAAAATCATTGCAAGCATCAAATCCCTCTCCCCGGACCACCTCGCAGCGCTTGTGTACACACCGGGAACAACGGGCATACCAAAGGGTGCCATGCTGAGCCATGGTAATTTCCTTGCACAGGTACCCGTCGCTGAACATTTCGACATCACCGATCAGGATGTCAGGCTCTCCCATCTTCCATTCAGCCATGTCTTCGGTCTCTCTGCGGACCTCTTTGCATCGGCCCTTATCGGGACATCCATTGCGATATCACACACGTTTGACACGGAAGAGATTGTCCGCGATATCGCCATGGTAAAGCCCACTGTCATGTGTTCGGTCCCGCGGATGTATGAAAAGCTTTATGTTCACACCATTCACAAAATAAACCGCTCAATGGCTCCCAAAAGGGCGCTCTACAATATGGCCATTATGGTGGGCCGGGCATGCTACATCCGGAAGGTAACCGGAAGAAACACCTCCCCGCTCCTCTGTATTATGAAATCACTTTTCAGCGTCATCTATCTTTTTTTACGCCGTTCGATCAATATGAACAGAACACGGATTCTCTTCTCCGGGGGAGGCCCTCTTACGCTGGAAGTCGCATATTTTTACGGCGGTATCGGGGTCCCCATTCTTGAAGGATACGGTCTCACGGAAACATCGCCTATCGTTAATGTCAACAGGCCCGGCCATGAAATACCGGGTACCGTCGGTCAGCCAATCCGCGGCGTCGAAGAAAAAATTTCTGACGACGGGGAAATTCTCATCAAGGGCCCCATGGTTTTCCACAAATATTACAAAGATGACAGTGCTGATACGGCGGAGGTATTTACCGCAGACGGTTTCTTCCGGACAGGGGATGTGGGGGTAATGAACGAAGACAACTATCTTACCATCACCAGCAGGCTGAAAGACATAATTATAACGTCAGCGGGTAAAAATATCGCCCCCCAGCGTATTGAGAAAATGTTTGAAAACGACGAATACATTGACTATTTCTGCGTTGTCGGGGACAAACGAAAATATTTGACAGCACTCATTGTCCCGGATTTTGAAAACCTTTCAAAATTCGCGAAATTTCACAATATCAAATTCAACACAAATAATGACCTTGTTACCAACGAGACAATCTATAAATTTTACAAGGAACGGATTGAAGCGGCAAACGATAATCTCGCACGATATGAACAGATAAAAAAATTCACCCTCCTCGCCCATGGGTTCTCTGTTACCACGGGGGAACTCACCATGGCCTATAAATTTAACAGAAATTCGATCCAGCACAACTACAGGGAGCTGATCGATAAAATGTATCCCGCGAGCAGTAAATTGGAATAAAAAAAAAGTGCTAATGGAAAAATTTCAGATGCCGACATAAAGAGTAAGGGAAAATATGCAAAAAAATGCGAAAAAGGGCACAATCGTGTCGATATCGTCCCGCATAATCAAATAAACACTCCTAAACCACTCTAATCTCCTGCAATCGACTTAAATATCCACCCCCTGAAGTACGATATATCTAACGTAAGGAACAAAAGTTCACCGCTCACTGAAGCGAAACGGTCTTTGAAAACTAACGAATACCTGCCGGAACCTGATATTCCTATTTTTTTTAGTGGGAATATACGGTTGCAGCAAACAAAGGGTATTCCCTGCCCGCGTACAACGCAACCTGGCATTAACAGCCTGATAGGGAGATCAGGTTTACAAAAACAAAGGAGTGTTACACTATGATAATAAATCATAATATGAGTGCCATCAATGCGAACAAGGCGTTAAAGTTCAAGCATTGGGATGTAAACAGGTCGATGGAGCAGCTATCATCCGGTTTGAGAATCAACCGTGCAGGCGACAACGCCTCCGGTCTCGCAGTTTCAGAGAAAATGCGGTCTCAGATCAGGGGTCTCAGACAGGCCGAAAGAAATACTGAAGACGGTATGTCACTCGTCCAGACAGCTGAAGGGTACCTTGACCAGTCTGCAAACATTCTGCAGCGAATCAGAGTGCTCGCAGTTCAGTCATCCAACGGCATTTACACACAGGAAGACAGACAGCTCATACAGGTTGAAGTTTCAGCTCTTATAGATGAAGTTGACCGGATCGCCTCTCAGGCTGAATTTAACAAATTCAGACTTCTTCTCGGCGATTTTTCACGGACCAGCCCGAAGGCAAGTATGTGGTTTCACATGGGTGCCAACATGCACCAGAGGGAGAGAATCTACATACAGACAATGACTTCAATTGGACTTGGCCTTGTTGAAAGGACCGGACGCTTTCTTGCTAACCTCAGTACCGCTGACGGCGCTAACAGAACTATTGGCGTTATAGACAGTGCGCTTCACAAAGTTAGCAAGCAGAGAGCAGACCTGGGTGCTTATTATAACAGACTCGAACATGCCGCCAGGGGTTTAATGAATGCCTATGAAAACATTCAGGCATCTGAAAGCCGTATCAGAGACGCAGATATGGCTGAAACCATGGTTGATCTGACAAAGGACCAGATCCTTACTCAGAGTGGTACTGCGATGCTGGCTCAAGCAAACATGAAAACACGTACCATCTTACAGCTTCTTGGTGGTTAATCAGTAAAAAGAGAAACAAACTTGTAATAGGGAATACCATACAATCAACACCCGCCGGAAGGCGGGTGTTTTTATTTGTGGATTTAAATATTCTTTCCTGCAGTGGAGTGGAAGAACCTATTTTTCATCAAGGTGTTTCAGAAGGTTATTTCTTTTAATAATTGTAAAAAAACGGTCAAGATATGCAAGCTTAAAGATGTTGAGAATATCATGGGGTATATCAACAATCACCATCTCGATATTGCGTTTTTGTAAAAGATTCTTATTCCTGACGAGACAGCTGATTGCCGAGGAATCCATAAACGCAAGTTCAGAAAAATCCAGAACCAGAAATTTTACTCCCTCCTGAACGTTCTCGTGGATAATCTTCTCAAAACGCGAAATTTCCATGGTGTCAAAGCTCTCCCGCAATGACATCAGCACCGCATTATCCAGAAGTTTTGCAACAGTAATTTCCATTCTTCCCGCGTTATTACGACAATCTGTTTATATACTCTTTCCGGTTTATTTCCTCAGAGAAATATTTCCATGTGAGATGTTATACTTATAATAGTGTAATTTCTGAACAAATGTGCTAAAAAAAAATTACCTGAATACATTTTCTGCGACAACTTCATAGACCGGCCCTCCCGGAGTCAGGGTGGAGGAATATAAAGTGAGGCGGTCAAATATTCCTTCAGTATAATACGCTGCTTTCTGCAGCTCACAGAGTTCCACAAATTTCGGATCAAGCATATCCGCTTTTCTCACCCTGGCAACAGTCAGATGAGGGGAAAAATTTTTTCTGTCACGCTCAAATCCGCACAGTTCCATTTTGTCCCGCACCGTATTGGCAAGCATTGAAACTGCCCAGAAATCGGTGTCAATACCGCACCAGATTACATTGGGACGCTGCAGGTTCGGAAAGGCTCCCATCCCCTCTACACGAAACGGTATGGGGGAATCAGGTACCGCCACTGCATTGAATTCACCTGTCACCTGTGCTGTAAGACTTTCATCACATTCACCAAGAAAAGAGATTGTCACATGATAATTCTCCGGATTAACCCTTCGAAGCTGCTTTTTCCACGGGGCAAGGCTGTCGTATACGGCGGAAAGTGATTTTTTTACTTCACCGGACATTGGTAATGCGATAAACAGGCGTTCCATCAGGATTCCTCAATAATTCTCGGCACGACCACATGCCCATCTTCAAAACCGGGGGCGATTTTTTCAAGTTCAGAAACAGGTAGAGAATCGTGTACTACATCATCACGAAATACATTCATCAGTTCAACGATATGGTCAGTGGGTAACACGTTCTCCGTGTTTAGTTCATTTATTTTTTCAACATACTTCAGGATGTCCCCCAGCTGCACCTCGAATTCCTGCATTTCCTCTTCCTTCAACTCAAGCCGGGAAAGTTCCGCAACCCGTATAATTACATTTCTGTCAATATTCATCGTTCTGCTCCATCTTTATGCTCTTTCTTTTTGGGTTCCCGGAAGTGATCCCCTTTTGCCCTATACTCGTTTCTCTGAAAATCGAAATCAATCCTTTTTTCCTGTTCAGGGCTTCCGGCCGGTTCAACTTTCACGCTCACCCGCAATGTGCGGAATTGAACCGGGACCCAGTCGAAAGCGACAATCTGCAGAATTTTATCACCGGGAATAATAAAATCAAAATCATAATCGATAACAGCATCATCGTACACTGTTTTTTTATTGCAAAAGGAATCTCCTGAAAACCTCTTGGGGTGCATGAGACTTTCAAAATTGAACACGGAATATGAAAACGACTTACACCGTTCTTTCAGCTCATCAGATGTGAGCGGTTTTTTTTTTGGTTTCCATAGGCAAGTGCAATTTCACTGATCCGGACCGCCCGATCGCTCACATTGGAAACCATAAGCTGGAAAAACTGGAGCCGCGGATATCTGATTCCGGCGTCTTCCTTTGACCTTTGCTTGATAAACACCCTCTGCTTCAAAAATTGTTCCCACATTTTTTCATCAACATATTCAGCCGCGACATCAACTAACCTGCTCCGAATCACCGCACAACCATCATTCTTAACTTCAACAGCCGACCCCGAAACCGGTGTAATTGACCGGTTGACAACTGATTTTCTCCCGCATGAAAACAGGAACCCCAGAAGCGTGACTCCCACAAAAAGGACCACCCCCCGGTTTATAAATGAAATGATCTTTTTCCTGAACTTATTGTAGACCCCTTTCAGCTCCGCGATGTATATATTATCACGCTGTTTTTTCAGTACCTCAATTGTGGTAACGCTGACCGTTTGCCACAAGAGCTCCCTGTCAGGGCAGTGCACAAAATAATCCATATTCACCTGATACGCTCCTTTATATTGCCGCGCACCGCCTTCTGAAGTTATTCTTTTTATCAGATAATTGAGGTCAAGATCACGGTCCTCGGTTCGGAATGATGCATCAAGAACAAGACCTTTATGGTCTCTCGTTTCAACCAAGGCAAATACAATGACAGTGGAGACTCCCTCCTCCTGAAGAAGAAAATCAGCAATTATCGCGATACTGTCCCGTACGGATTCTTTTATCAACCCCACCCCGGCAATGAGCCACCCCTTGTAGACTATCTTGTTCCTGATCGCCTTTCCGATCATATCAACCATTCCGTCCGAGAGAGGTATACCGGAGATTTTATTGATAATTTCCTTGTCTGAATACCGGGAAAGAAAGGAAAGCGCTTCGAAATCGACATCGCGGGCATGCTTATAGTTGTCAGTATCGGTTTGGATCCCGTACACAAGGGCCGTTCCAATACTTCTCATCAAATCCTCATCCTGCGCGAAGCGGGACTCCTTCAGTATCATGGCCATAATGGTGCTCGCCGCTCCCACCGCTCCCGAAGAAATTTTGCATTCCACATCAATGTCCTCATGGACCGGCTCGTGGTGATCAATGTGAAAAACACAGGGGAGCTTTTCTGAAATGCCTTTCAGGTATGCTGACTGAAAATCAAGCACCGCATATCCGTCAAAGCGCCCCATATTCATACCGGGGTCTTCAAAATATATCGGGATATCAAGTTTCTCAATGATTGCCCTGTTCTGGGGAAGAGACGGCTTTTTCAGCGCAAAAATCTCCGCCTTGATGTCAGATTTTTCGCAAATACGTTTCAGCATCCAGGAGGATGCGATAACATCGGGGTCCGGACTGCCCTTTATATAAATCAGCAGCGATTTGTGATTTGAAAGGGTCGTGAAAAATTTTTCATGGAGTTCTTTCCAGTTCATCTCATGGCTTCCGTAATAATAATATTTATCGGGTATTCCCGGTAGCCCCCTGCTGCCCGGACCTACCTGTAAAGACTATCGGGATAATAAAATAATTCAAATCTTTTTTATCCTTATTGCACACTGCCGGTTCACCGCGTCTCAGCGTACGCGGAACTGTATTGATTCCACATCCAGGGCAGGTATGCTCTTTTTAGCCTCCTTAATGGCGGTAAGCACATCTTCCTCTGAGTAGATGTCCCTGAGACACAACGGCCGGCTGAAAGCCGCTCCCGGAGGAAACACTGCGAGAAATGGAATGGACTGACTGCCTAATTTTTTCAGCAGCTGTTCCGCCGTGGTATTGCTTCTGGTAATATCCGCAACAAGCAGCGAAACCTCATTATCCTTCATTGCCTTTATCACATCTCTGGTATACAATGAAGTGCTTTCCACCAGTTTGCAGTTGGGGCACCAGTCAGCGGTGAATTTAATTATGGTAATGATTCCCCTGTCACGGTTTTCAAGAAGCTTCTCCAGGGTAAACTGCCGCTGCTCCCCGCGCTCTCCCGGAACATTTTCAACGGGAAGATACCGGTATGAAAAAAGATATCCCGCCGCTCCCAGGGCCACAAGCACCGCAAGGGAAATAATTCTCCTGCGCAGGGGGTTGATAATAGAACCATATTTCCCATACTGCCACAGGCCCCCCAGAAGGAACAGGAGAAACCACAGTGTCGGCACCACGAGGGATGATTCAATAATTCCCACAAGGTACACCGCGGTGCAGAGGAGCAGAAATCCCATCACCCGCTCAAGGGTAATCATCCATTCACCGGGTTTCGGCATGAACCGCAGGAGTCCCGGACGCAGTGACAGCGCAAGATACGGGAGGGACATCCCGGCTCCCACAGAAATGAATATCACGAAAATGACTCCCGGAGGCTGCAGCAGCGCCCAGGCGAGGGTGGCGCCGAGAAATGGCCCGCTGCAGGGTGTCGCGAGAAACGTGGCGAGGACACCTTTAAAAAACGCGTCTCCCCAGGGGCTTTTTCCTCCGACCGAAGCCCTCCCGATAAATGAAGGCATGGAGATAGTAAACACCCCGAACATCGAAAGCGACAGCGCGAACACGACAGCGGTCATCGCC
>JAKQCH010000286.1 GCA_029573825.1 Spirochaetota bacterium
ATAGGAAAAATTGACATTCCATTAAATTTTAAGGAGATACTGGAAAAACAACCCTTTGAAGTGCTCTCCATAACATCGGAACATGCTCATGCTATAAAAGAATTGCCATTAATTCACAGGGATCCCTTTGATCGGATGCTAATTGCCCAGGGGAAAATTGAAAAACTGGCAATTATTACCAGAGACAACTTTTTTTCTGAATATAATATAAATGTCATTAAAGCATAGTTTAAATATATAGGATAGTCCTCTCCTCTCAGAGCGCATTTTCCGGAAGGAGCGTCTCCTCAGAGAGAAGATTTTCTCTGTCCATCCCCTTCATTCATAAAGAAAATTCTCTGAATTGGGGCCGTTAAAAATTTAAACTATACAGCTTCTTTGTGATACCTGCCATAGAGCAGGTTGCCAACATGAATATCTTCATCCAGATCATCCCAGTGAAGACCGTAACCGCCGCCGCTGATGATAAACTTTTCACGTTCTTCAGGTGATGCATTTTTAAGGCGCGGGAAATATAAAAGTGGTACTGAAAGTTGACGCCCGTCAGTCAGTAAAATCCACATGTTATATTCATCAAACCAGACTTTCTGGGCCAGAGCTTTATCTGTTAAAGAACTCATTCCATTTCTCCAAAATTAAATCTCTGTTTTCCAAAACTTTTTTTTCAATATCATTCAATTCTTTTGGTGACATCCCCCATGATGAATCTAACAAAACATGTGGGATAATCCAATATTTCGCGATATTTCCACCTTTTCTTACATGTATATGACATGGCTCAAGAGGTATCCCTTCATTTGAAAAAAAGAAAAACTTGTATCCATTCCACTCAAATACCCTGGGCATTATTTTACCATTCAATAAAAATAACGTCATGTCAAATTATAATCGTATGGAAATGACATCTATTACGGGCCATTTCTTCAGAAAGTCATTGGATCATATAACACACGTAATTGATGGTATTCGTTGATATCATTATGTCAATTTTTTTTCACCATGATACAACAATTCTGTTTTGAGGAAAGTCCTCTCCTCTCAGAGCGCATTTTCAGGAAGGAGCATCTCCTCAGAGAGGAGAATTCCTCTGTCCGTCCCCTTCATTCCTACAAAAAATCCCCTGAAAAGGGGCCGTTTAAAATTTGCGGCAGCCTGAAACCGGGAAAATTTTGTGTGAAATGAAAAACGCTGTATACTGCACTTTACAGGGCGGTCAAAATAGTGTCAAACGATAATTTATAATGAATTGTAAAAGTCGCACAGGCGCGAAAATTTTTAAAAAAGTATTGACGCAAATCCATGTTTCACCATTCTTCCCCTTCTGACGTAACCTTTCACTGACGCGGCATAACGGATTTTGCAGTGCACCTGCCGGCAGCAGCACTCCGTAGTATCACGTAATGATGAAACGAATAAAACTTTTGGCCAGAGCGCGGTATCTATCGTGCGCGGCCAATATTATTGTAATGCAATAATTGCAGGATGATATATGGAAATACGGCGTATACAGGAACATGAAATTACTGCGGTTCAGGAGATACTCCCCGAACAGTGGAATCCGAATCTTACCGGATTGTACCGGACGTACCGGAACAGTGATCGCTTTCAGCCTCTGGTTGCTGTTGAGCGCGGGACAATTGCCGCTTACGGACAGGCCCTTATCTTCGGCGATACAGCGTGGCTCGGGAGCATCAGCGTCAGGAGAGAGAGCCGGCGCAGGGGAATAGGCCAGCGGATAACGGAGGAGCTGATTGACCGCTGCTACAGCAGGGGCGCCAGTTCGATCCACCTCATGGCGACCGACGCAGGGGAACCGCTGTACCGTAAGCTTGGTTTCGTCGATGACACGCTGTACCTTTTTTACAGCGGGCGGTATCATGGCCCGGTGAACGGGAATATCCACCCCATTGAAGAGCGTGACAGGGACAGCGTCCTCGACATCAGCCGCAGGGTGACCGGTGAAGAACGTGATGCCATGCTGGATGAGTATCTTCATACAGGATATAAATACTGTGATGACGCACACCGCATAACGGGTTTCTTTCTGCCGGAGTTCGGCAACGGGCTTGTCCTCGCCATGGATGACGATTCCGGGCGGGAGCTTCTGAAGTACAAACATTCCGGGGGGAACACGCTGAGCGTTCTCTCGGAGGAAAATGAAATCGGCGTTGAGTTCCTTGAGGCAATGGATTTTCAGAGAATGAATTCCTCGAAAAGGATGTACCTCGGGGCCTGCAGGGAATGGTATCCCGATAAAACATTCAGCCGGGGCGCAACGTACGCGGGTTGAAGGCGCAGCCTCAGAGCTGCAGCGGCGCGAATGGAAAAGTAATTAAAAGCTCAGGGGTCGATACAGCTCTGAGAAAAATGAACACCACGCTCCTCCGGGGACCTGAAACCGCTATTGCTCTCCGATTATGATGTCACAGAGCTTTCGTTTCGGTACATGGTGGATGCCGCTGCTGTCGCGGTAATAGCGGATGTCACCCCCCTGTTCAATCTCATCAAGGACCACTGTTTCGGCGGGTTTCCCCAGGGCAATGACAAGAAGTATCTCGTAGCGCGGGTCGATGGAAAGCGCCGCACCGAGGGCCTTCCGGTCAGCGGATCCGATAAGGCATCCCCCTAAACCCTGTTCCACGGCGCCCAGAAGGATATTCTGACATGCAAGTCCCAGGTCGCACCAGAGGAGGTGTGCCGCGGTGTGTACCGTGGTGTCATGAAGG
>JAKQCH010000319.1 GCA_029573825.1 Spirochaetota bacterium
GAGGGTAAGCACCGGGGATTTCATGATACTGTACGCATGAAGCACAGGTTCCCGCTCGTCTTTCATGGAAACCGCTTCACGGTATGCTCTTACCGCATAGGAATTCCGCCCCTCATAGGAATCACCGCCGCCTTCACTGTCCTTTTTATCAATCACCTTTCTGGTATGATAGCTTTTCGTGAGTGGCTCTACCTCTTTTTTTTTCTTCAGAGATTCCAGGGGAACATTAAACTGTATTCCATCAAAAGTATGGATATGAAACATGAGTGACCCCTCAGGTAGTAATCCCATTAATCAGTTTCTGAACCGCTCAAAAAGGTACTCCAGTCCGTTGAGTTTAATCTCATAAACAGCTGCCAGCATTTCACCGAGTTCCCCTTCAGGAAAACCATTCTGCCGGAACCACACGACATAGGGTTCCGGCAGATCCAGCAGGCGCCAGTCCTTGAACTTTCCAAAGGGCATCTTGTATCCTGCCAGTTTCCTCATGTATTCACGATTCATGAAAAGTTGACTGCTATTTCTTTTCCCGCTCTCCCGGGACCTCAATTATCATTCGAAATCCGATGGTTGCGTTGCTCCATAGAAACGGATAGCTGTATCCCCGGTTTGATGAACGCAGAGCTTTTGGATGATACAGATATGAACCGCCCCGCACTACCCGCGATTTTCCGCTTTCAGGACCGCGGGGATCTTTTGACGGTGTCGCGCTGTAATAGTTCTCACCGTACCAGTCCATACACCAGTCTTCCACATTGCCGCACATGTCATATAACCCGTAGGGATTTGATTTCTTTGTACCGACAGGTTGTATTGTTTTACCGGAATTGCCGATGTGCCAGGCATAGGTATCTGCGGCTGCTTCGTCATCTCCCCAGTGATACAGGTTTGCACTTCCTCCCCTGCAGGCATATTCCCATTCCGCTTCATAGGGAAGCCGGGCAATTACCTTATATTTTTCAGAAAACTTATCACAGAATGCCTTTGCCTTGTCCCATGATATTAAAAATACCGGATAGTTATCTCCCTGTGGATATGATTTACCGAGTTTACTGCTGTTATCAGCTACAATATCATGACCCATCAATTCCCGGTATTGCTTCTGGGTAACCTGCCGGTTGCTCATCCAGAACGTACTGATGCTGACACCATGCTGCGGCTGCTCACTTTTTTTGCCGATTCCCGCAGGGGACCCCATTGTGAACTGCCCTTCCTTTATACTGACAAATTCAATACCACCAACGGCATATACCTCACCACTGTTCTGCACACTTTGAAGACGTCTGGCAATCACCTGCTCCGGTGTTGTTTTACAGGACAAAATTACAGAAAGAAGAAGGATGATGATACATGAAACTGCTACATGTTTTCCTGAAATGAAGGGCATGACAGCCTCCTTGGATTTTCCGGAATCCGGCACACCGGTTTCCGCATCAGTTTGAAAAATAAGAACCAACAGCATGTATGTCTTTCGCGTACAATTCCTGAACGATAGGAATATTTTCATTACAGCTGCATTGATCCGGCGATCGTAGTATTACCGGAAATTTTTTTCAATCTCTTTTATTTATTTCCCGCATTTCATCCCTGCAGTCAGGATGCAACACCGCAAAATTATTCATAAAGGTTCCATTCCTGATAAAATATATCAGCCTTTCATCACAGTAAAGACAATTGCAGATACAGGTTCCTGCTGATGTTTCTATCCTGTAACCAGCCGCGCTTTCCGCTCCGCGAGAGAAATAGTTGCAATCCGTCCCGAATTGAATTCCAGGAAATCCTGCTCCATTCCGTCACTGAAAATCACCCCGCGGTCCGCCATGTGGGAGGTTATTGTCAGGGGATCATCCCCTGTAATTTTTCCGAAGGTAATCCCTGTCCCCGACACCCTGCTGCCGAAGGGCTCACGGACTGTGAAATAGAGATAATCCGAGTCCCATGAAAACCGGCTGCTCTTTTCTGCGGGTCCCAGTTCATCATATCCCGATGATATCCGCCTCGCCCCTTCGATAATCGACTTGAACCAGCCGGTTGAGCCGCATCCTGTCGATACGATAATACCGCTTGAAGACTGCTGCTCCTCCTCCCCGCGAAACTCGATACTACAGCGGAATGAAATATGGCTCCTGGGTCCGATAAAAATATCATTGACCCCGAAAAGGACCTGCCCGTCATCGAGGGAAGCCTGTGCGATTGATATGGGAGCAGTATTAAATTCCCCCCGCAGGATGTCCCGCATCCGCGTTCCCGCGGTATGCGCGGTGAACGGCAGGAGCACACCGTCAAACCGTGAAGGATCGGGATTCACCGCAACAATCGGCTGATCAGTAAGATACTTCGCGATGTTCACCACCAGACCGTCCTGTCCGATTGCCACCACCAGGTCATGTTCACCAAAGAGAAAATTAGGCAGAAAGGTCCAGTCAATATGCTGCACTTTTATTTCCGGGGGGATAACTCCCTGCACATAGCGCAGGGACTGTTTATAGAGGGTATCGGCCTCCTCAATTGACCGGAATGGAAGGGACACTGCCGCAGGAGACTGCGTATCGGCAACGGAGCCTCTCTCCCGCTGCGCCTTCTCCCTGAAACTTCTCTGCGACTGTTCGATATAGAACTTCGCCTGGCCCTTCGTGCTGAACTGCCGCACAAGCTGCTCAAGCTGCGTCTCCCTGGTAACGATAACCACTTTGTCAAACATCAGGATTCACCTTTCTTTTTAAAGGATTCCTCCAGGAGAAGTGAAATCAGGTCGGGATTGAGGTTTAGGTTGTTGATGTTCGCGCCGCTCTCACCGAGGGCTTTAAGACCCAGTGCCACGAGAAGCTTCGGGTCAAGACTTTTATACGGGCCCCATTCAAGCTCCATGGCCTTCGACTTGAATTCGGCCTCGCGTATTTTGTTGGTTCCGTTCAGTTCTACCAGTTCCTGGCGTCGCTTCTCAAGGTCAATTTCTGAATTCAGCTCGTTCTGCTTGATGATACGCTCCTGCTCAACTGCTGCGGCGCGGCGTGAATATATCGCCTCGTCAGCTTTCTTCTGGAGGAGTTCGCGATACTCCGCTTCAAGTGCCTTTGCGATTTCCGGTATCGGCGTCACTGAAGTAAAATATATGCTTTCCACGGAGACACCCATGGAGTTGATCTTCTCATCACTGAGAATTTTCTCCATCACCGCCGATGCAATGGATTCAGACCTGTTCAGTGTCTCCTCAAGGGACAGCGCCTGCACCCCCGCCCTGGTGAACATCTGTACGGCGTTGATGATACGCTGCGCCAGTTTCCCGGGGTCCTCGGAGAGGTTATGACCGGTGCGGGGATCAATTGAAAAATCAAGGAGCGAGAAAATCTTCTTCACATCCTCAATTCTGTAAGTCAGCTGTCCCTGTATCGCCACCGACTGAAAGGTCTTTGTCATCTCATTAAAAATAAAATTAGCGTCAACGGTTGTCGTGGGAATTGAGACCACGCTGGAGCGTGACCGCATGTAAAAGAAGCTGATGCCTCGGCCTTCTTTTTTAATTTTTCCCTTTCCGTACTTTATAACATACTCATTCGGCTGACCCTTGTAGTAATTAATAAACGGCATCCCCTGCACCTCCGTTTACAGCAAATTTATCCCCCCCTGAATGCTGCATCATGGGTGTTTCAGCAGTTACTGTACACTGCATACCGGTGTAAATGCAAATACTAAACACCAGGAATGCATATTTTTTAAACAGGTCCGAAGTCCATTGTATTATTATTTTCGGGGTGATAATAATTGTTGCAATTATTGTGGCTCCGCTGTATTTTCAAAACAGTTACTTTTCAACCATCAATTAACGCACACAGCACGGAGGCGGATATGCTTAAGGAAATTGACCCCACAACCACAAAGGCGTGGATAAAACTGAAAGAACACTATCAGAATATGAAAACTATTCACATGCGGGACCTCTTCGCGCAGGAAAAGGACCGGTTTGCAGCATATACAGTCCGCTTTGAAGATATGATCGTGGATTATTCCAAAAATATTCTCACCGCAGAAACCATGCAGGGACTCGGCGCCCTTGCTGAAGAAACCGAGCTCAGCGACGCCATCGAGAAAATGTTTTCCGGGGACAGAATAAATAAAACTGAAACCGCGCGGTCCTTCATGTCGCCCTGCGGAACCGTTCCAAAACGCCGGTATATCAGGATGGAAACGATATCATGCCGGAAATACAGGAAGTTCTTGATAAAATGAAAACCTTTTGCACAACGGTTACATCGGGGCAGTGGAAAGGATACACGGGAAAACCTGTCACCGACATCGTCAATATCGGCATCGGCGGCTCGGACCTGGGACCGGTGATGGTGACCGAAGCGCTCCGCCCCTACTGGCAGCCGGATATCACCCCGCACTTTGTATCGAATGTTGACGGCACCCATATCGTGGAAACCCTGAAACGCTGCAATCCTGAAACGACCTTATTTATAATCGCGTCAAAGACCTTCACCACACAGGAAACCATGACCAATGCCCACACCGCGCGGGAATGGTTTCTTGATACCGCAGTTGATGCGGCACATATCCGTAAACACTTCGTAGCGGTCTCCACGAACGAAGCCGAAGTTTCCTCCTTCGGCATTGACACGGACAACATGTTCAGGTTCTGGGACTGGGTGGGAGGAAGATATTCACTGTGGTCGGCGATCGGCCTTTCCATCGCCTGCACTATCGGGTTCGGGCATTTTGAAGATCTCCTGGAAGGGGCCCACGCGATGGACCTTCACTTCAAGAACACCCCTTTCATGTCCAACATCCCTGTGATCCTTGCCCTCATCGGGATATGGTACAATAACTTTTTCGGCGCTGAGACCGAAGCGATCCTTCCCTATGACCAGTACCTTCACCGGTTCGCCGCGTATTTTCAGCAGGGAAACATGGAGTCCAACGGCAAGTGCGCGGACAGGAGCGGCGCACCGGTCACCTACCAGACCGGACCGGTTGTATGGGGCGAGCCGGGGACCAATGGCCAGCACGCCTTTTATCAGCTCATCCATCAGGGGACTAAATTTATTCCCTGCGATTTTATCGCCCCCGCTCTGAGCCATAACCCTGTCGGAGACCATCATGAAAAACTACTGGCAAATTTCTTCGCCCAGACAGAAGCGCTTATGAACGGTAAAAGCGCTGATGAAGTGAAAAAGGAGCTGAAAGCTTCCGGAATGAGTGACGGGGAGATACAGACGCTGCTTCCATTCA
Organism: Spirochaetota bacterium; assembly: GCA_029573825.1. GTDB lineage: Bacteria > Spirochaetota > UBA4802 > UBA4802 > JAGODF01 > JAKQCH01. The sequence continues at coordinate 5,230 of JAKQCH010000319.1, forward strand.
AGGTGTTTCCCGGAAACCGGCCCACAAATTCAATACTCCTGAAAAAGATCACCCCCCGGTCTCTGGGGAGCCTCATCGCAATGTACGAGCACAAAATTTTCACCCAGGGGGTGATCTGGAACATCTTCAGCTTTGACCAGTGGGGCGTGGAACTGGGAAAACAGCTCGCGAAAAAAATACTTCCTGAGCTCTCATGCACTGAAAACGTCACGTCACATGATTCATCGACCAACGGCCTCATCAATACGTTCAGGGAGATGCGGGGGAAAGAGTAGCAGCGGCGTATTCTTCCTTCCGGCTGATTTTTTTTGT
>JAKQCH010000327.1 GCA_029573825.1 Spirochaetota bacterium
GATTATTTCCAGCCTGTTGAGCCTGCAGGCAGATTACATTATGGACCCGGATGATTTAAATGTTTTTAAAAACAGTCAGACCCAGATTTTATCGATGGCTGCAATTCATGAAAAGTTATATCAGTCGGGAAATTTTTCCAACATTAATATGAAAGATTTTCTGGAGGATATGGTACATCAGCTGCAGTGCTTTTATGGCAAGATGAATTCAAAGGTCGATATCATTATTGCGGTGGAGAATATTTCCGTATCAATTGAATTCGCGATTCCTCTCTCCATGCTGATCAATGAAATAGTGACAAATGCGTTGAAATATGCGTTCCCTGATGGCCGGGGTGAGATATACATTGGCTTTTCTAAAATCGACGATGATTCGTATTCCCTCATTCTATATGATAACGGTGCGGGGTTCGTGCAGGATACCGCGGTACATGGGAAAAGGACATTCGGGTTGACACTGATTGACACCCTGGTAAGTCAGCTTAACGGTTCTATGACCAGAAAAACTGAGAATGGCACAAGATATGATATCGCTATAAAGATGAAATCACAATGAAAAAGTCATCCCGTGGCCTGACACTTTCGACCGTTATTGAACTTCGCCTCTTGTAACAGGAGAGGCATGGTGGAAATCTGAATAATGAATTGACAACTAAGTGTTCCTGTCCGATAAAAACCGGTTAATATGATATACACCTCAACCATAAAGCGGTTTTTTCATATCATAATGCAGGCGGTAAACAGGTCGCGGGGCAGGGTTGTTACTGCGGGATTATTGATTATTCCTGCGTTATTGATTATCGCTGTATTCCATTTTTCCGGATGGGAAATATTTTCCGTGAAGGTTCCTGCCGCGAAACAGGGGGTACTTGATTTGCGCGCATGGGATTTCTCGTCAGGAGGCTCCATCGGCCTTTCGGGGGAATGGGAATTTTATTGGGACCGGCTTCTCGAACCGGAAGATTTTCGCCGGGGAATGCATCCCCGGCTTTCAGGATTTTTTAAAGTACCGGGATCGTGGAAAGGATATATTCTTGATGATGTCCGTCTTCGGGGTACAGGATATGCAACATACCGGCTTCGGGTTGTAACCGGCCGTCATCTGGACAATATGGCTTTCAGTTTCAAAACGGTATCAACCGCCCTTCGTTTTTATGTACACGGTAAACACCTTACCTCAATCGGCAATGTCGGAGATAATGAGCGGGATTCCATTCCTGCCTACCGCAGTCATGCGGTTTATGCCGGCCCGCTGCCCGGAGAATTCGATATTATTAGCAGATTTCAAATTTTCATTACCGTACCGGAGGTCCGTGGCGTGAAATCCAGTTCGGCATGGCAGCGAAAATAAACAGGCATAATCAGCTCAGGATCGCATTGACTTACATTTTTTTCGGTGGTATTCTCATTATGTTTTTTTACCACCTCACCATGTTTTTCATCCGGCGAAATGACATTCACTTTCTTTATTTTTCTGTATTCTGTCTTCTGATTGCTTTCCGCACCATCTCCACAGAGGATTATCTGATAGGACAGCTGATCCCTTCTCTGCCGTTTGATGGTATTATCCGGATTGAATACCTCAGCTATATCATTGCAATTCCGGTATTCGGTTACTTTGTAAGAAGTCTTTTCCGTGAATCAGCATCATTTCTCATTGTTAATGGTATTGGAGCTGTTTGTCTTCTTTTTGCCATACCTGTCTGCTGTACTCCGACAGTAATCTTTACGCATATAATCGGGTATTTTAATGTTTTTGGAATTGCCTGTTCTGTGTACTATGTGTACATTCTTATATTCGCGTCGAAGCGAAAACAGATGGACAGCCGCATTTTTTTAATTGGATTCATTGTTTTATTTCTATCGTATGTCAATGATTACCTTCATAACAGCTTTATTCTGCGGACAATTAATATTATTGATGCGGGCCTTTTTGTTTTTATTTTTACACAGGCCTATACCCTCTCACGGCGTTTTACTCTGGCTTACCATGATATCGAGGATCTGTCATCTGAGCTGCGCAATCTTAATATCAACCAGGAAAGGATCATAGAGGAGAGAACACGGGATCTTGTCACGAAACAGCGTATGATTGACAGGCAGCTGCAGCTTGCACGATCCATTCAGCAGTCCCTTATACCGGATGTGTCCTGCAGCATCCATGACATCCAGATGAAGGCGGTGTATCTTCCCCTTGATGAAGTGGGGGGTGACTTTTATGATGTGATACGCATTGATGACAATACGATCGGTATATTTCTCGCAGACGTATCAGGCCACGGCGTCCCCGCTGCGATGATAGCCTCCATGGTTAAGTCCTTCATCAACCTGCACGGCCAGAGCGGCCTTACCAGTTCTGAGTTTCTGCAGGGGCTTAACAAACTTCTCTTTCCGATGATTCAGGGATATTTTGTTACATGTTTTTACGGGATATTATCCATCGATACCTATGAAATGGAATACAGCCTTGCGGGACACCCGGCGCCGGTTCTTGTTAAGTCAACAGGTGAAATTTATAACCTGAATGCAAAAGGTACCGCTCTCGGCATTCGTGATATCCTTCCCCTTGAAGCCAGAATTGTCAGCTTCTCGGCTCAAGACAGAATGTATCTTTTTTCTGACGGGGTCACTGATGTGTTCAGTCCGGAAGGTGAGATATTCGGCATCACCCGGCTGACCGGCCTGTTTCAGCAGCAAGTCAATGATGATATCGATACTGCGTTGAACCGGATAATGCTGACATTAAGAGATTTCCAGGAGCGGCCGGAGTTCACCGATGATGTGACGCTCCTGGTGGTAAATTTCTGACATCTGCGTTGCCGATCCTTCCTCTTGTTTTCATGCAATGAGTGATGACTTAAACTGCGGCAACGCAGAATCTGACGGATTTATTTTTCCATCTGAAGCGGGGTTTCCCAGAGATAAATGGTGTGACCGCCCATTTCAAATATCTGTTTGGGACGGACGCCGTGCATATCAAAATCGTGAGATACGATTCTTGTACCGGGCCGGCACTTCTGAAGCTGGGGAATCAGTTTTACATTCAGCTGCGGCAGAAGGTAGAGAGTAATGACATTCGCCTTGCTGAGGTCAAGAGTGAAAATATCGGCCTGGGTGATGGTGGCAAGTTCTTCAACATTGTTGTTCCTGACGTTTTCCCGTGAATCACGAATTCTCTCAGGATCAATATCAAACCCGAAGGCTTTAACGCCGTATTGTTTCGCGGCGGTAACGACAATTCTACCATCTCCGCACCCGAGATCGTACAGAACATCGCCTTTTTTTACCTGTGCCATTTCCAGCATTTTATTTACGACTTCCTGCGGAGTCGGGACCCACACGACATCGGGTTCACGGAAACTGTCATTTTTGCAGAAAGCCAGGGATGATATGAGGAATAGTCCGAATGTAATTGAAAGAATTCTTTTCATTGGTGTATCTCCATAATTGGGATTAATAATTATGTATGGCATTCAGGATGCAATACGTGCCGTGTGATAATCGCAAAACTATCCATGACGGAGGAAATGTCAACCATAAACTTACCGTAATGGCGTGAATTCATTTTTCTGATGAATAATACCGGTCCCTGTCGCCGGTATGAAGGTCCGGCCGGAGTTTCCGGGATTCATAGAGGTATTCATGAATCATTTCCTCCTGTTTCTTTATGCTGTTAACATGAAGGAGGACCCGGATACACATATTCAGGGAACCGGGGACAGGAATTTCTCTTGTGCAGAAGAGCGGTGTATACAGCCATCCGAGTTTGCGTGCGGCAACGGCGGGAAATTCAGCATTTACATCGTCTGTCACGGAAAATATTGCGGATACGATATCCTCGGTATTGAGGCCGTTTTTTTTGACAAGAACATCCAGCAGCTCTCCTGTCTTTTCGATGATCTCCTCACGGGTGTTTTCAGTTACGGTGGTTGCCCCCCGTATTCCTCGTACTGTCATGGTCTACTCCTCACTTATTGAAATGTTTCCCCCAAGGGACTGCAGTAAATCCAAAAATGACGGGAAGGTCACGGATACTGCCTCGGCGGTCGATATAATTGTGTCGCCTTCGGATGCGGTGCCTGCTACGGCAAGCGCCATTACTACGCGGTGGTCCCCATGACCATCAACAGCGGTTCCCCGCAGCCCGCATTTCTGCAGGATGAGTCCGTCAGGAAGCTCTTCGATCTTTGCTCCCATCTTCCTGAGTTCTTTGCACATTACCGATATACGGTCTGTTTCCTTCAGCCGGGCCTGGGGGACGTTGATAAGCCTGGTTTCCCCCTCAGCGAAACACCCCGCCACAGAGAGAGCCGGGAGCGCATCGGGAATCGCGTTCAGATCGAAGGTTCCCCCGCGAAGGGCGCATCCCCGTATGGTGATTTCCCGTTCCCGGAGTGTAATGTCGGCCCCCATTTCACGGAGAATGTTCACTACCTCCCTGTCGCCCTGGACGTCTTCCATGTCCAGTCCATTGAGCGTGAGGGTGGAGCCTGAAATGGCCGCAGCAACAAGGAAAAAAGTCGCCGAGGAAAAATCAGCCGGTATCGCATGGCTGAACGGCCGGTATTTCTGATTTCCGGGGATAAGAAACTCGCGGTAATTGCTGTTGCGGTATTTGATGCCCAGCATGTCAAGCCACCGCAGCGTCATTGTCACATAGGGGACTTCATGGAGCAGCGGCACCGTAAGGGCAGTATCTCCCGGCACGAGGGGGGCGGCAATAAGCAGTGATGTGAGATACTGCGAGGTGACCGCCTCAATTGATGCGGCGCCACCTTTCAATGAGCCGGTGATGACAAGGGGCGGGCGTCCGTTATTCCTGGTAGAAAAAGCGGTCCCTCCCAGGGCATTTATCGGTCCAAGAAGTCCTTCGGCGGGACGGTTCCGGATCTGACCATCTCCCGTGAGAACGGTTGTTCCCTGCACCAGGGACGCGATACCCATGGCGATGTACAGCGTCGTGCCGGAATTTCCCACGTCAATGATGTTATCAGGGACGGATGGATTCCCGTCGGTCCCTTCAACGGTCCAGCGGTTATTGTCCGTGCTGACCTCTGCGCCGAAGTGCCGGATTGTTTCAATGCATGAAAGCGTGTCGGAGGATTCCAGGGGGGCAATGATTTCAGATGTCCCTCCCGCGAGAAGTCCGAACACAAGGGCACGGATCGTATGTGACTTTGAGCCGGGGATTTGCAGTGATCCTGAAAGCATTGATGGTTTCACAAGGAATTTCATTGTGTGATAATTTCCTCAGCTGAATAAATTGGGAGTCACGGGTGACGGATTAACAAATATATCCGGGGATAACCTGTTGACGGTTTCACGGTATCAGAAATAATTTGGACGTCTGACACGGATGAATGAATATCCGCTGAACCACGATGCGGTATGAGAATAAAATATTTAAAATATTTGTAAATAATAAAATTATTTGAATTATTTTTATTGATGCACGTGTCCCCGGACAGTACAATGCGGGGGAAAACAGACACTCCCTGAAAAATAAATGTTGTAACGCTTCTGTCATGGGAAGGCGTGGGAAAAGTGCGGTTGTATGGAAAATGTATATCTTCGTCTTGAAAAATTTCTCATCCTTTTCGGATTAGGGGATGACTTCAATGCGGATGACCTGAACCGGTCATACCGTGCTCTTGCAAAGCTCAATCACCCCGATGTTAATAGCGGTGTTGAAGCTGAGATGCGGATGACGATCATCAATGAAGGATATGGTTTTCTCAGCGATGTTCTGCGCCACAGGGGAACGTTCTTTACTGATGAATATTATGTGCTCTCCCGTTCATCGGTCATGCGTCAGTCAGACCCGGTGTTCGGGCAGTATAAAAAAGCGTTTACCGCGCTCCAGAATGCATTTGATGATTATTTCGGCGAGAACGGAAGTCGTGAGCGGGGTGATATCGGGGCTCTCAGAGAAAAACTGGCCTCTGCGAAACAGGAGTTCTCAAAGGTGATCAATGAATTTCCCTACAGCAGCTGGGTTGATGATTCAATTGATAAAATAAACAGCATCAATAAATGGCTGGAATGAGTATCGACGTGCGCACAAATGCAGTAATCTGTTTCCGGCTCCCGCGGTGAAAAAGTACTTGAGAAAAAAGTCGTGGTGTGAGCTACTTCAACGGAACTGTATAAAATTGGAGGGCCCGATGAATCATAGAAGAAAGTCAATTGTGCGGATCATGATGTGCTGCGGCGCGCTTTTTCTCGTATATCCGGTGATGATGCTGTCATGTTCAAAGGTGCAGCACTTTGAACTTTCGCGCTTTGTTGCCCCTGATGTCTGCGGCGGCTGCCATGACGCGATTTATGAACAGTGGAAGAATTCCATGCATAACCTTTCTCAGAGTGACACGCTGTACCGCGAGGTCGCGTTCGCGGGATTGAAAGGGCTTACTGATTCCGGCGAAATCCAGGAAGCTGAACACTGTGTTGTGTGTCATAATCCAATGGGATATGTAAGCGGTTTTCCGACAAAGACATCCCACGAGCAGCAGGATGATAAAATTCCCGCCGTTACAAAGGAGGGGATACAGTGTGATTTCTGTCATTCGGCAACAGGGGCCTACCGCATCTATAATGCGAAGATAAAACTTGAACCGGGTCACGGTGAAGCAAATCCCGGCATCAAACGGGGACCCTTCGGAGACTCAAAGCCGGATTTTCATACCTCAGCGTTCTCGGAATTTCATACGAAGTCGGAGATATGCGGCGTGTGTCATGATGTGCGCCATGTGGCTTTCGGCACCAAACTCGAAACAACATACGAGGAATGGACGAAGAGCCCTTATAATTCAAGCGATCCCGCGAAGCGCGTATACTGCCAGGGGTGCCACATGTATCATCGTCCGGGAATCCCCGCCACGGGATCGACTCCCCGTCCCGAGAACCCCGGTGTCGCGGCGGCAGGGGGGCCGGAAAGAAAGCATATTTTCACACATTATTTTGTAGGGGCAAACAGCTTTTTCCCGGCGTTGAAGGGCGATAAGGTCAAGGCAAAGATGGCCGTGGAACGGCTGCAGAATGCCGCAGAGCTCGCTATTGATGACAGTGCGGTATCTACCCGTAAACTTTTCATTTTGGTGAAGAATACCGGCGCGGGTCATTATCTGCCCACTGGATTGACTGATGTGCGTCAGATGTGGCTGCAGGTTGTTGTGAAAAGCACCGCGGGGAAAGTGGTGTATGCCACGGGGCAGCCTGACGGCGACAGGTATCTGGCCGAAGGGACGATTCTGTTTAACACCGTCTTCGGCGACGGGAACGGGAAAAAAGTTACCAATATCGCAAAGGCCCGGGAAATACTCTCTGATCACCGTGTTCCGCCGGGACAGGCGCTGAAGGAAACAATTACCATTCCTTCAGGCATTCGGGGGCCGTTGCAGGTCGAGGTCAGCTTATTATACCGCAGCGCCCCGCAGAAACTTGTTGACAGCGTCATGGGTAAGGGAAAACTTATCCTTCCTGTTACCACGATGGTGACGGCGAAAAAAAGAATCACTATGTAGCGATGAACAGATATGAAAAAGGTTCGGAAAAGACCCGTTCAATATACGGGTCTTTTTCTTCAGGTGTACCGGATTACCGGTCATCGCTGAAGCGGATAATTCCGAACACAACGGGAATGAGGAGCAGGACTGCCGCGCATGAGAGGTAGACACCGATTGATAAACTCCCGAAGGTGTCGGTTCCTGCGCTGATGAAGAAATACAGCAGTGATGTGATGAATGAAACCGCGGTGATACATGCCAGTATTTGATTATAGTTTCCGCTCTTTTCACGGTCCTTCACAACACTGTCAATTATAATGATAGTGAACGCTGCAAGCGGCACAAGATATACGCTGTAGGTGAGCAGCAATAACAACGGGAATGGAGTGTGCAGCCCGCTGACCATGATGTGAAGATTTTTCGCGCCCTGGGGAAGCGTAGCTCCGGAAAACGACACGGTGTTTCCGATGGTAAACCAGGGGAAGAAGAAAAACAGAATCACTGCGGCGGCAACTACATTCAGAGGGTGTTCGAGAATCTTCACGGTGATACTCCTGCTGGTGGAATAATTGTATCTGATGTCACTGTGTAATGTTTTTTGCAGGGGTACAATTATTTTTTGTGGGCATTTTCAAAAACCTGAATTTAGATGTCCGTTGGCGTATTCACGGGTGACAATTCGCGCTGGCTATACAGGGATTATGGTTGACACCGGCCGCCCCCGGAGGATAGCCTTGAAACAGCATTGAAAACGGTGAAGAATATGACGAACCAGAATAAATCAGATCAATCCGGCAGTAAATTCTGTGAGTATTGTGAACATACCGGAATAATCCGCCATCCATATTACAAAGAGACAGGGGAAGAGCCCCTTTCGCCATGTCCGCGCTGTGTGCTGTCCGTGTGCAAATGCAACAGCGAAGAACCGTACTTCTACTATGATGGCGGTATCCGTGAGTGTGAATGCAGGGAAACGCGGATGAAAATTGACCGCATCAAGTTTATCTATGCCGCCTCCGCAATTGATAAAAAATATCAGTGGCGTTTTATTAATGAATTTGAATCAAGGAACAAACTTACGGATACGGCAAAGTCCGCGGCGTATGATATAATCCGCTCCTTCCCCGATGTGAAGAAAGGGTTGTATCTCTGGGGGAATCCCGGAACCGGGAAAACTCTCCTTTCCACTATTATTCTCACGGAACTGATTATCCGTCATGCCGTGGAGGGACGCTTTGTCAAGATTTCCAGGAATTTCTTTAACAGGCTCCGGGCGACTTTTGCTGAAGGATCAGAGACGTACGGAACATCGAGTGCAATTGAGCGGGAATTTGCCGAAGTGGATGTCCTTGTCATTGATGACTTCGGGACACAGCGGGATTCCACATGGGAGCAGGAGACCCTGTACAACCTCGTTGACGCGCGGTATGAAGCTGAAAAGTTCACTATTTTCACCTCCAACAACAGCCCGCTCACAGCATTGAAGGATATCTCCGGCGGAAGGGTGCTTTCCCGCATTAAAGAAATGTGCCGGATCATGGAGATATCGGGGCCAGACTATCGGGAAACCCTGTAATGGCAACGGCATTCATCGGTTTCGGGTCGAATCTGGGCAACAGAAGAGATTTCATAATCCGGGCCGAGAAGCTGCTTGAGGATTCAGGGCTTCTTTCGGTAGCAGGGCGCTCTTCTATCGACGAGACTGATCCCGTGGAAGTTGTTGCTCAGCCGCGTTTCATGAACAGGGTTGTATCAGCCGCCACAAAACTCAGCCCCCTGGAACTCCTTGATCTTCTTCTTGAAACGGAAAACACCCTGGGGAGGGTGCGGAGTGTCCCCCGGGGGCCGCGCACCATTGACTGTGACCTGCTGCTCTACGATGATATTGTTATGCAGAGCAGCCGGCTTGTGCTCCCCCATCCGGGTATTATTCGAAGGGTTTTTTTGCTGAAACAGATTCTCGAGATTGATCCTGATGCGACGGACCCTGTTTCCGGGAGAAGGTATGCCGAGATAGCGGCATCTGTGCAGGGATGAAGATTGTTCCCGGAATTGTTTTTTTCCGTTTCAACGGGAAAAATGCTTTGACGTCTACCGCGCACTATTATCCAATACAAATCTCATTTGATTTTGATTGAATTGTGCCGTATGTTATACATGTGTGTGAAGCGGCGGGACAGAAATCAAATTGTAATCTCCAGCGGTGTCCGGATTGCAGCAGCATCCGGCAGCAATCATTATACTTAAAATCAAACTTTAACGGCGCGTATATTTATGAATATTGATGATATTTTTGACAGTGAAATGCAGATTGATACTGACCTCCTTGAGAGCAATCTGATCGCAATCGATCAGGTCCTTCCAGGTCAGCTGTATGTTATCCCGATTCGGTTCCGGCCGATTTTTCCGGGGATTGTAACTCCCCTGATTATTTCCCAGGGCCGTTTTTCTGATACGATCGAGAAGGTGATAAATTCCACACGCACTATCGGCCTTGTATTGCTGCGGGATGATGATGCCGACGAGATCCAGTTTAAAGACCTTTATAAATACGGCACTGCGGCGAAAATCCTGAAAAAGATCAACCTCCCTGACGGCGGCGTGAATGTGCTGATAAACAGTATCAAGCGCTTTAAAATTGCTGATCCCGTCAGCGAGAAAAAGCACCTCATCGCAAATGTCGATTATCTTGATGATGAGGTTATCAGAAAGAATATTGAGAGCAAGGCCCTCACGCGGGCGGTTTTAAGCCAGCTGAAGATGCTTTCCGACAACAATCCTCTGTTTACTGAAGAGATGAAACTCACCATGGTGAATGTTGAGGAGCCGGGGAAGATCGCTGATTTTGTTACTTCGCTTTTGAATCTTGAAAAAAAAGAATACCAGCAGGTGCTTGAGACAATAAATGTCAAAAAGCGCCTTGAAAAAGTCCTGCAGCTTCTGAACAAGGAGATGGAGGTGCTTTCTGTCCAGAAGAAGATTCAGAACCAGATAAATGAGAAAATTGACAAGCAGCAGCGGGAATTTTTTCTCCGTGAGCAGCTGAAGGTTATCCGGAGTGAACTGGGCCTTGATGAGGATGAGCGGAGCCGTGAGGTCCGAGAGATGCGCAGGAAGGCTGAGGAGCTCAAGCTTCAGGGAGAAGTGCGGGACAAGATCGATGAGGAAATTGAGAAAATGGCATTTGTTGATCCCAACTCCTCGGAGTATGCGCTGACCCGCAACTATATTGAAACGGTCCTTTCGCTTCCCTGGAACAAGGTCACAGAGGATTCAGCAGACCTTGAGCGCTCGGAAAAAATACTGAACAAGGACCATTTCGGTCTGGATGATGTGAAAGCGAGGATACTTGAATTTCTCGCGGTCAGAAAACTGAAGCCCGATGCGAAGGGCTCAATTGTGTGCCTGGTGGGTCCTCCGGGAGTGGGGAAAACATCTCTTGGAAAGTCAATTGCCCGATCACTTGATAAAAAATTCTTCCGGACGTCCCTTGGCGGCATGAGGGATGAGGCTGAGATCAAGGGTCATCGGAGAACATACGTGGGGGCCATGCCGGGTAAAATAATTCAGGGGCTCCGTATATGCAAATCCAAGAATCCTGTTTTTATGCTTGATGAGATTGATAAAATGGGACAGAGTTATCAGGGTGATCCCGCGTCGGCACTCCTTGAGGTTCTTGACCCTGAGCAGAATGTTGAATTCAGGGACCACTATCTCGATATGCCTTTTGATCTGTCGAATGTTTTCTTTATAACAACCGCGAACACCCTTGACACCATTCCGAGGGTCCTCGCGGACAGGATGGAGATCATCAGGCTTTCCGGATACATCACCGAAGAGAAGTACGAAATTGGCAGACGGTATCTGCTTCCCAAACAGATTGAAAAGCACGGTCTGAAAAAGACGGATATTAAAATTGACAAGAAGGGATTTCTCTATATCATCAACGGGTGGTGCCGCGAGGCGGGAGTCCGTAATCTGGAAAGGCAGATCGAGCGGATTTGCCGGAAGACCGCGATGCTGAAATCGAAAAAGAAAAAGCTTCCCGCACAGAACCTGACAGATAAACAGATCCGGGATTATCTGGGACCGGAAAATTTTTCCGACGATGAGCTTGTGAAGATATCCAAGCCCGGTATCGTCAACGGACTCGCGTGGACACAGTACGGGGGAGCGACCCTTGTTATTGAATCCATAGGAATTGATTCTCCGAAAGCGGGAGGGTCCCTGAAGCTAACGGGACAGCTGGGTGATGTGATGAGCGAATCAGCGAATATCGCCTTCAGCTATATCCAGCATGTGTTTTCCGGTGATGAAAATACACGAAAATACATGAATGACAAATTGATACATCTCCATGTTCCCGCAGGAGCAACTCCGAAAGACGGTCCCTCCGCGGGAGTAACTATGGCGGCATCACTGTATTCCCTGATCGCGAACCGTACCCCGAAACAGCGTCTCGCGATGACCGGTGAACTGACCCTGAGCGGAAGGGTCCTTCCCGTGGGGGGGATTAAAGAGAAAATTATTGCCGCGAAGCGGGCAGGCATAAAAGAAATATTATTGCCCGTGGAGAACGATAAAGACTTGAAAGAAGTACCGGACTATATTAAAAAGGGGATAAAATTTCACCTTGTCAGAGAAATTGATGAGGTTTTAAATATAACCTTTAATCGATAAATCTGGAGGTCGGTCATGGCTATACGCAATCTGATGGAAGATGTTACAGCGTCTGTTGTCGGTGAAGTGCTTTCCCGGATGAAAGAGGAACTGCCTCATTCCGATATGTACTGGGATGATGTAATTGCTTATGTTTTAAACAGGATACCGGCGAAATACGTAACCAGTGAACGGGGAATTCTCCATGACCGTCTTGATGCCCTTACTATGGTCCAGCAGAAAAGTGATATTCTTTTCCTCGCCCACGAGGCGATACTTCACATCAAGAACAGGCGGACGTCGACGGGAAATACCAATTATGACGGTATTCGTGAAGGGAAATATTTTTTTCCGCATATACTTGGCGAGGTCCTTGAGGAATCCTCTTTCGCGATGATTCCTGATGTCGAAGTTACACTTCTGTTCGGAAAAGAAAAGACGTCAATGATTGACAACAGCTGGACAAATCCCTATGTCACAAACAAGGCCACCAGGGGTTATTTCCATTTCTGGCCGGATTTTGTTGAAGGCGCAATGGACAGTACAAAGCCGGTTCAGTTCTCCATTGTATTCAGCCATCCGAAATTCAAAGAAAAGCGCATTGATCTCTCACTTTCAGTACAGGAGACCTTTAAACTGAATTCGTCCCATGTGATTCCTCTTACCCTTATGAATACCCTTGATGGTGTTGATATAGCGTTTCTCTATGAATAGATGCTCTTTCAATGAACTTTTATCTGCTGTATTTCCTTTTTTCATGCCGATAAAATAATTGACCGGATTTTATATAACTGATACTGTGTGTACGGTCATAAGATTTTTTATTCATGGAATATCCATATTAATAATCATTGTACGGCTATTGAAAATGTATATGATAAAAAAGAATTGTTCATTTGTGGCTGTGTTCGTTCTGTGTTTTCTGTTCCTCCTTTTTTCCATACAAAGCCTGTTCGCCGGAGTGAGGGGGACCTTGATGGGAAACCTGGAAACTGTTGTATCGAACGGTCCCCTTGATGCGGGCCGTAATCCCGCTCTTCTTGCTACCCAGACCGGAGACAGCGCCGCAGCGCTGTATCTGCTGTATCGGGTATATGAAATTAATAAAGAAAATGTTCAGACTTACAATATGGATTACGAGGTGCCGCGCAGCACCAGCGCGGACGTGATTGCGGGATTTTCAACCCGTATTGGAAGTTCCGTATTAGGGATATCTATTGATTCAAATGAAAACGGAAGCCAGTTCGAAACCAGTGAAGCGAACATCACCGTGCAGAACACGACGACATTTTTGCTGGAGTCTGAAAGCAGATCGATAAATCCTTCATTGAATACATCTCTTGGTATTCCTCTTGACGGCGCTAACAGTATCGGTTTCCAGTTAAGGACAGGATATTCCCAGAAAAAAGATGAAACTGAAATGACTGCAACAAATGCGGGAGTCCCTATTGAAATTATAAATCTTGATTCAGAGTCAAAATCTCTCATGTTCGAACTCGGATTTGGATATCTCCATCGAACTGACATTTCCCAGATTGGACTTTATTTTACTTCGGGAATTCTTCAATTCCAGCAGGAAGATTACAAATACCGTGCGCAGTATGCGGGGTTTGCTGAAACATATTCGCAGAATAATTATTTCAAATATACAAGCGGTATGACCGTATCAGCGGGAGGATTTCATCAGATTACTTCATCATTAGCCGTAGCCTTCGAAGCGGGATACCGGTTTCCCCTCAGCTATAAGTATACGCAGTACAAATACGTGGGTGGTGTTGAACCAGGAGAAACACAGGCTGTTACAGAAAGTACGAATGGTGTTGTTATGATGAACGGGGGAATATCACTCGCACTGAACAGCAGTCTCACTGTATCCACAGGAGTTTTTTACAGCAGGGCCCGGAAGTTTAAATATGAAAGTAGTACGGAAACGAACAGTGAGGAAAAAAGCATGCAGCAGGATTTTAATGTGTGGCTTTTTACTGCCGGAGCGGAATATGCCGTAAACACGAATATGATTTTCAGCCTGGGTACAATAATACTGCGCACCAAATATAATAATGACGAAAATAACCAGAACGAAAGCGGCGGATCAATAATGGGAGCAATGGATGTTGGAGTTACCTCGTGGAAATTTGAAGTTGCCGCGGGCATGACCTACATATTCTGATAAACGGATTATTTCGCAGAATTTATTGGCGCAGATTATCCTTCATCACCGTTGATGTTTTCATCAAGGAAATTCTTCACTCTTTTGAACACCGTAGCGGAGCCCTCATGATTGATAATCCCATGGCGGTCTGAGTACAGCATACAGAGTTCTTTTTTTATTGGCCCCATTTTCCTGAAAATATCTATTGCGCTTTCGGGGTTTACCACAGGGTCCTTTGATCCCTGGATCAGGATGACTGGCAGAGAAAAATCTTTCAGCTGGCCCTCCAGCCGGTCCATGAATTTTTCCAGTTCATTGACCCCATTTATGGGGTTCTTGAAATAATTTATATGGGCGTTTTCCGGATTATTCTCCACAAACTCAAATTTTCCCCTTTTCACATGGATTTTTTCCAGAAAGTGGTTCCAGAGTACCACCGATGAGGTGAACCGGGATGCAATATTTTTCAGGTGGAGAGGGGCGCTGATTGACACAACACAGGTCACTTTGTCGGGCTTAATAATGCCGCTATACAATGCCAGGCCTGCCCCTGTGGAGAATCCTGCCACAGCAATGTTTTTCACGGAATTTTTAAGGACAATGTATCCCCTGTTTACCGACTCATACCAGTCTTCCCAGTGACGTTCGGAAAGGTCTTCCGGCGAAGTCCCGTGGCCGCGAAGCCGCACCAGATATACCGTGTAACCGTTATCGAACAGGTAGTTGCCAAGTGCGCGGACTTCCTCCGGGGCCGCCATATATCCATGTATGAGGAGTATTCCGTTTTTCGAAGGCCAGAATCTCTTTAAAAGTTGCGGGCGTCCTATCGTTTCAGGTTTCGATTCATCTTTTTTATAATACTTCTTGTAATCCCTTTCGAAAATTTCATTATCCAGTTTCAGGAAGCGTTTACGTATTGCACGGCGGACAAAGAATTCAGGCATAAGCATCACTCTGTTGAACGATGTAAGCAGATGTTTCATCGGCTCAATTTCATTTTTCAGGACTTCAACAATATTGTCCCTCCGGATATTGTGAAATTCGTAGGGGCGTGAAAACCTTTCAGTATTTTTTATCAGATAGCCCTGTTTTCTTGAAATAAGTCCATCGGAAATAGCGGCAGTTATAAAACTTTCATATCTGCCGTGTTCATCATCAGTGAGGAGATACCCCTGCCGGTGTTTCAGGTTTGTATGGTGTGAGCGGATTGTGGTGTCCCGTATTCTGTCGATTGCAAGGAAAGCCCTGTTTTTGAAATCATTTTCAAGAATAATTTTTTTATTGTAGCGGCTGAGAATATATGAAAACACATGGTCGTGATTTACCGTGGTCATATCATAAATCGAATTCATATAACGGTACATCAGTTTCAGAGCTTCTTTCCTGAACACAAGCTCGGTATTCATGACATCATCAGGAATATACAGGTCATGGTTTCTTATTTTATTTCTGATCTTTTTATTCTGCAGATAGGGCGAAATTTCAATCGGTTTCCCGAAATTTATATCAATATCAACACCATCAATAATCATTGTTCCTTCAACTTCGAGTTCCTCGTCAAGACGTTCCGGCATTTTGTCAAAAAACTTCTTCGCAAGCCTGTTGATGAGATTATTCTTCGCCCTGATCGGGAAATAGGTGATGTTTACCGGGACTATACAGGTGTCATTGTCAACAATGCTCCCGATTGTCTGGTCGGAAAGATTGAAGTATTCACGGTAGGCGTTTATTCCCTTATCGTAGCCGGTTTCCTGAAAGTACTTGATTTTCTCACGGTAAAACTGTGACCGGAGGGCAAGAATTCCCGCGCCGGTGTGGGGAGGCCTGCGAATACCGGTGTTGAAAATCATGTATTTGCCTTTTTCAATGATCTTTTTATCTTTGATCATCTGACCTTCAGGATAAATCAGGCAGGACATCTCATTGGTCAGGAGCGACCCTATCATGATACGGTTTCTATCGGGTTCTTTCGTGGAGATTGCACCGAGTTTATTGAGAAATTTCCCGAAGCCGCCCCCGAAAAACTCGTGGAACGCAAGGGAAAGGACAACTTTTCCTGTTTTCTGGTGAATGACATAGGGCAGGAAAAACGTTTCCATCCGTGTAAAGTGATTGATTACATACACGACTGGTTTCTGGGGAATGTTATTTTCTCCGTGGGTCCGGATAGAGGCGTTGGTGGATTTGATTATTGCATCAAGGGCGGCCCCTGTCATCCTGAGAAGCATTCCAGATAGTTCCATATACTTTCCTCGTCTTTTTGGAGTTGATGCAATCCGTATAAAACCGGCAGCGTGTTTTCCCGACGGTTAACGGAACAGCGTGTAATCAATACCGTGAATTTTTAAAATCCTGCAATATCTCCCTGTGGTCAAAGGCAATGCTGTCCGGCAGTTCATTGATATTGAAAACACCGATATTCTGTGCGTCGTCAGCCGCAGCGGGTGTTCCTTCTGCCGTTGCAATGAACACCGTGGACACGGTGTGCTGCCGGGGGTCTCTCCCCGGGTCAGAGTAGGTGTGAAATTGCCGCACCAGCTTTACTTTCAGGGTCGTCTCCTCAAAGGCTTCCCGGACTGCGGCATCTTCAAGGGATTCCCCATAATCCACAAATCCTCCCGGAATCGCCCATCCATAAGGTTCATTTTTTCTTTCGATCAGGACTATCGAACACCTGTCATTTTCATTATCGTCCATGCGTATGATAATATCAACCGTAGGAACGGGATTCCGGTAGTTCGTGCCCATTATTCACCGCTTTCATTAAAATATTTTGTGAGAGTTATCTTATTCCCTTTTTCGTTAAAAGAAATTTCAAAAGAATTTTTTGCTATCTGCAGCCCCATACCGTGGTAATTCTTTATGATATTGCCGCTGATATCGTTGCTGTTTTCAAGGTACTGCTCCCAGTTAAAGCCGTTCCCTTCATCCTCTATAGAATAGGTCACCCGATCATTATCAAGATAATAGGACACATTGATTTTTCTGTTTGCCAGATAGTCCTGGTTGCATTCTCTGATGAGAAGTTCCCAGTAGTTTTCATTCCTCATTTTCAGTTCTGTTTTTTTCTCGTACCCGATTTCAAGATTGCCGTGTTCAATCGAGTTGATAAGAATTTCTTCAAGGGCAATTTGCATAAGGATGCTGATGTTTTGCGGGACACGGTCTTCAAGGTTCCGCGTGAGCCTGTGGCAGAACAGGATAATCTGGGAAAGGTCATTGTCGAGGCGGTATTCGCTGGTTTCCCGAACAAGATAGTTCCGTGTTAATGAATCGATGTGCATGGTGCGGCCGATAACAATTATGTTGTCCAGCTCATTCCCGGAGAAGATCGGAATCATCTTATAGGTGACGGTAAATATTTCATTGCTGATGGTATTTTTACATGAGCAGATCATCTCCGCTTCACTTCCGGAAAAAACATCTTTCAGTTTAAGGAGCATCAGCTCATTCAGGCGGAGTTTGCTTGCGTATTCATTATGGATAACGGCACGAAAGGGTTTCCCGATGATGTCGTCTTTCGTAATTCCAAGGATGGAAGTCACCGCAAGATTGAAGGAAATTATCTGCGAATACTCATTGAGTACAAAAATCATCTCTTCGGAATTGTCGAGAATCAGATTAATCCATTTTACCTGTTCCTGGAGTTTTTCCATGTCGCAGAGCGTTTTTTCACTATTACGGTGGATATAATAATACAGTATGCCGAATGGCGGGATAAGGAGCGCCAGTATAATAGCGGCCCCGGGAACCGGTGTCCTGAGGGCGGGAATAAAGGAAGTGAATATATAATACACAGCGGGAACTGCTATTCCCGATATGATAATCAGGTATTGTAGTAACCGCGGGTTCATTATATTGCTAATTAATCTCCGAGCCTGCAAAGGGCCGTGCCGTTACTTCCTGTGACGGTTTTGATTCATGATTATGCGGTGTGCCTGGCTTGTAGCTGTCATAGGCGCTGACCGCAAAAAAGTATAATACCGTATTCTTCAGAACGGGAAAATCCAGAACGCTGCGGTCCATCCTGCTG
>JAKQCH010000366.1 GCA_029573825.1 Spirochaetota bacterium
ATATCCCCGGCGGAGGCAATTGAGATCGTCTCCCTGGCCGCGAAAAAAGGCGCCGTCCACATGGTATTTCATGAACGGGAGAATATCGACCTCCCGGAACTGGGGATATGCAGCTGCTGCTGGGACTGCTGCGGGATACTCGGTTCCTATAACCGCGGTATAACAGGACTTCATTTCAGGGCATATTATATCGCGGAGATGAAAAATCCTGATGCCTGCAGCGGATGCGGCCGTTGTGTCCGCTTCTGCCCTGTGTCGGCAATATCGCTCCATGAGAAAAAAGCGTATATCCAGCCCTTAAAATGCATAGGATGCGGTCAATGCGCACTACAATGCCCGTGCGATGCGATCGAAATGAGTGTTAATGAACGAGATGTGATACTGCCTCTTCTGAAAACGAATGAAGTCAGAATAACGCAGAAATAGAACAAGCTTCTGCGCGCCGAACGATGCATGACGTCTGCCAGGACGCGATGTGCTGCTTATTACGCCTCAAGGAGCGCAATTGTTGTGTCCAGCATCCGGTTTGCGTATCCCCATTCATTATCAAACCATGCGAGTAATTTCACGAAACGCTTCCCGCTCACGCTCGTCTGCGTGCCGTCGATGATTGAAGAACGGCAGTCGTGATTAAAGTCCCATGACGCGAGTGGCTCCTCACAATAACCCATAATACCTTTCAGGGCATCCTGTGACGCATTCCCGAGGACAGTATTGACATCCGCGACTGTCACGTCCGTATTGACGGTCATGCATATATCCATCGCGGATACGTTTATTGTGGGGACACGGAGCGCAATTGCCTGAAACCGTCCCTCGAGATGCGGCAGCAGTCGGCCTATCCCCTTCGCAAGTTTGGTGTCAACAGGAATGATGGATTGCCCGGCGCACCGTGTACGCCTGAGATCAGTATGGTGATACGCGTCAATGACCGGCTGATCGTTCATTGCGGAATGGATGGTGGTCACCGCACCATGATCAATGCCGAATGCATCATCAATTGTTTTCAGAATCGGCACGACGCAGTTTGACGTGCATGACGCGTTGGAAATAACATCGTGGTCCCTGTTCAGCACCCCATGATTAACGCCGAACACGACCGCATCGATGTCATTTTCCGCGGGATGCGAAAATACCACCTTCCCGGCCCCGGCTTCAATATGCTTCCGCGCCTCCATCCTGCTGCTGAATACGCCCGAACATTCCAGCACGGCGTCAATCCCCATCTTCTTCCATGGAAGGCGGCTGATATCCTCTTCACAGAAGATATGTATACTGTCGCCGTTCACCACCATATCAGCTCCGTTACGCGATACGGTACCGGGGAAGCGTCCGTGTGTTGTGTCGTATTTCGTGAGATACGTCATGGTCTGGGGGTCTGCGATATCGTTCACCGCGACGATCACGAGCTTCCCACGATACTGTTTTTCATAGAGCGCCCGGAGTACGCACCGCCCGATCCTTCCGTATCCATTAATGGCTATTCGAAAACACATTTTTTCATCCTGAATATAGTGGAGTGCGTGCAAGTGCGCCTGTATCACCCTGCACGTCACCGTCTTTCCGGTACATAAAGACCTTTCATTTTATTATGTCAAGAGCTTCGCGGTTTATAATTTTTTCTTTATCAGGGGGTCGATATCATCCGCCGTAATGAGCATATCCTCAGTGCCTCCAGTCAAGGTATACGTACCTGCCGAAATTTTCCTCCGGCTTCCGTGCCGACAGATCAGTGCCGGCAACATCCCGGTATACCCGTGCCACGGACCGCATCCATTCCGGCGCCTCGCTTCCAACGTACACGATGTGGAACGCGTAAAGGTCACGTCTTGCTGCACGGTAGTATACCCTGCTCCGGATTCCCCTGCAGAAGGCGCGAAATCCCTCCTCAAGATCACGGAACTTTCTGTTCTCCCGGCCCGTCGCTCCGTACCGCGGCAGCCCGAAACGCATCCGGCTGTTTCCCCAGTGATAGGCCATGGGACTGTTGTACCACCGCGGAAACGACACTGATCCGAAACCGCTTTCCCCTTTCATTATTCCCGTGAGAAATAACGGGTGGACGTTCTCTTCAACGGCAACCCGTGTAATGAGCTCAGCCATCTGCAGGGGAGTCAACTTCTCCTGCCTGTCAACCTTCTCATGAAAATAGAGACAGCTCTGAAACCTGTCACTGATGTATTCTGCGAGGCGCTCCCTGAACTTCGGCCCGAAATCGAACGGGTCCATTGACCCGGGCCCCCGGTAACGCACAAAAGCCGTATGGAGGGGCTCATCCGCAACGGGTAATGGCGCCCCCTGCCGAACGGCATTGCGAACCATTCTGAAACCGATATCATAGATGTACAGGTCGGGAGAAGCAAAGCCGCGCCTGGAAACCTGCAGATATTCCGGCGAAGGGCTCCCCCATGATCCTCCCCTTACCACACGGCACCTTCCTGTCGCCGGCCCCTCAGGATTTTTGAGCGAAAACCAGGAGTCCCGGTATCGTGGGCCATACCAGTCCCCGGTCCATTCCCGGACATTTCCCGCCATTCCATACAGGCCGAAGGCATTGCGCTTCTGTTCCTTTACCGGCGACAGGCGCCACCATCGTCCCTTCATGGTTCCCCTGCCTTCATCGTAGTTAGCCCATGCGGGATCGAATACGTTGCCCCAGGGATATTTTTTCCCCTCAAGACCGCCCCTTGCGGCATATTCCCATTCCGCCTCCGTAGGCAGCCGGTATCCGTTTCGTGAAAGATCAGCCTTCCATATTTCATTTCCCCAGGCATCGAATTTACCGGATGGGCTGTACACTTCACGACGGCCCTCACGCCTGCTCCGCCAGTTGCAGTACCGCACCGCGTCATACCAGCTCACACCAGTAACAGGATTATCCGGTTTGTGGTAGCTCGCATAGGACCGATGGTTCCAGTACGCCGGCGGGGGTCCACCGGCCCTCACATACTCATCATACTCGCGGTATGTTACCGGAACTTCATCGATGTAAAATGCTGACACATGGACATCATGGACCGGCGTCTCGTCCCCCTTTCCCGTATCGCACCCCATCCTGAATGTCCCCTGGGAAATAAACACCATCCGGACATCCCCGCTCCGTATGGCGAAGGACGGCAGCCCGGCCTCAGGAGAAACAGCACAGGAGGTCATGGAAATTACCAGCACAACACTGCAGAGTATAATGCGCCCGCAGTAAAGAATAAATGCCTTCATGGGACAGCCAGTGTCAACATCCACAGATATACAGCTTATTCTATAACAAAAATTCATCCCTCTATATTATGCACGCAGAATCATTATAGTCACTGCCGCCTGTACTACTGAGACCAGCAGGGCCGACACAAGAATTATGATCGATATCGGAGTTCTGAATTCATCCCGCCCCTTTTTCAGGAAGTACATGTGCAGCACAAATGCAATTATTCCGATCCCTGCCAGCATAAGGGAGAACACTGAACCGGAAAATGTGCCCCGTGAAACTTCCAGCAGCCCATAAAGCACGGCAAAAACAAGGGGAAAATGTAATATCAGAAACAATGTGATCCCTCCTTTCATTCCAATGAGGTCCCACTCCTTCCAGTACGCGGAATCGATCTCATGATTTATGAGAAGTACC
>JAKQCH010000367.1 GCA_029573825.1 Spirochaetota bacterium
AAATGGCGTCTTCGCTTATATCAGGTACGCGGTGGGACATGGGTCTGTCGGGATGCTGCTGGCCTTCATCATCACTCTTTTCACGTACTTCATACCCTGGGTGGCGGTTGCGCTGCTGCTCCGGAGATTCTCCGCCATGCCATCGTTATCGCAGGAATTGTCCGAACTCGAAGGCGGAAGCGTGTTTGAAAAGATGCACATCGCCTACAAAAGGGAAGACCGTAAATTGAAAGAATGGAAACGTGAGGGACATGCAGAATACGCGAAAAGAATGGCGTTGGGAGGATTTTTCGTTTTCGTGACCAGTTCTATCATCATCGGTGTCCTTCTGTTCCTGCTCAACTGGAGCCCCCTTCTTACCATTGCACAGTACAAGATTGGATTAGCGCTTGTGCTGGCGCCCGTGATCTCACTGGTGCTGACTATCTACTACTCTGTGAAATTTTTTGCACAAAAATAGATATTCTCCCTGAAGAGATAAATAATGCCGATATGATATTTATGAGACCTTTTATAATTGTCAGGATATTTGGAGGAAGAGGATATTATCGTAAGAATTCAGCCCCTCACTCCAGGTAAGATGAAAATAATCACGGGACATCCAACAATAGACGGAGCAATGACCTGCTATGAACGAATACTTTAAACTAATCGGATTTTTCAACGGGTTCACCGACGAGGAACTTGACGTGGTGAGCAGCATCATCGAGGTCATCTCCGCCGGCGACATGGAAATGGTCCTTCGGGAAAACGAGGACCCGAAGGGGCTTTACTTCATTGTAAAGGGCGATTTCGATGTGGTTAAGAAAATTGACGCCAACAAGTATAAACGCCTTCAACAGCTTAACCGTGGAGATTTCTTCGGCGAAATGTCCATACTCAATGAAGAAAAACTCTCAGCTTCTGTGGTATGCCGCAGCAGGGGAACCCTGATATTCATCTCAAAAGAGTCCTTCAACGAAATGTGTGTTAGCGACTCTCGTTTCTCGCTGAAAATAATGAAAGAACTCGCCGCCGTCCTTGCCCAGAGGCTGAGGCACATGAACCTGAAATATGGGATGTCGGTGGCCCAGATGGATTCTAAAGCCGGAACTCCATAAGGGACAGCGAATCAATGCTGCTGTTTTATCTGCTCCCGTATTTCCTTCATAATCTGATCATCGGAAAGCTTTTTCTGAAGCACCACGCGGTACAGTATTTCAAACCGCGTCGGGTTCACTACTTTTTTCGGGTACGCGAAATTCCAGCGCTGAACATCTTCAAGCAATATCTGATCTATCTCCATCAGAAACGTCGGTTTTACCGATCTGATTTTCATAAGCTTTCCGGAGTCAGGATACAGCCACACGCGCATTATCGATTCCCTCGCCTCATTGAATTTATCATAAGAGGCAATGGAGCTGCACATGTATTTATCCCCCCCTTCATCGGCAATTTTCTTAATAGTTGACTCATACCTTCTCTGCATAACCACATATTTATCAGAGGTGAAGAGAACGCGGAACACCTCGCCGCCCTTCGCTTCAGGATCAAGAAATTTATCATTTTCGATCTCGACTGCTGTCCGGGTTTCAGTTCTCTGGACCGGCGTTGAACAATAGAACGACCACAATACCGCGACACTCATGATACAAGTAACAACTATATACCGTTGCCATACACGCATAAAAATTTCTCCGAAGTTATTGTAAGATTACAAAAAAATATGCTTGATATTATTTTTTCCGAAGTCGATATTTTCAAGACTTTTTTGATTGGTCCGTACATTTTTCTCTTTTTATTCAGAATCTTTTTTATCCGGTCGATACCGGCATCCTCCATCACGGCAATAACGGGGAAAGAATGGAAGATTTTCTCACACAAATCATCAACATGCTTCTCCCTGCGGCAGATATATACCTTTATATCTTTTTATTTCTCAGCGCCATCATTGAAAACCTTTTCCCTCCCATTCCGGGCGATACAATTACCGCATTCGGGGCATTTCTGGTGGGGACAGGACGACTGCACTATGGCATTGTCTATATCGTCACGACTCTGGGGAGCGTAATCGGGTTTATGGCGCTGTTCTTCCTTGGCCGGCATCTGGGAAAGGAATATTTTATAAAAAAGAACTATTCCTTCTTTTCTTCACAAAGTATACTGGATGCGGAATCATGGTTTCAGCGGCACGGGCATATCGTGGTCCTTGCTAACAGGTTTCTGCCGGGAGTACGGTCAGTAATTTCAATTGTTTCGGGCATTTCACTCCTTTCTCCCGCGAAAGTCTTCATATATTCCCTTATCAGCGCATCTGCGTGGAACCTTATCTGGATCCATGCAGGATACACCCTCGGCAACAACTGGGAAACAGTGAAAAGCAAACTCACAGAGCTGGTTCGAAACTACAATATCGCCGCAACGGTGTTCATGGTTTCTGTTTTTGCGGTGTATCTGCTGTTCCGCTTCTGGAAAAAGAAGAAAAGCGGCACACCGCAATAGCTGTTTTCCCTTTCCGCCTCTTACCCCGAATACCGGCACACATGCCGCATCACCCCGCAACCCGGGAACAGAACAGTAAAAATATTTCATTTATTGCAGGAATTTTTGACACCGCGAAATATATTCATTATTATCTTAATGCGGACAGGGAGATACTATTCAAACAGTATAGCTTCATTTTTTATAATTCGAAGATGATCCCTCCAGGGTTATTAGTCCGCTCCTGGAAAAGGGAAATCAGCAGGGTATGGACAGGGAGGTATCAAAAAAGAAGGAGTAACAGAATGGAAAAGATTTATATTATGGGAGATATCTTAACCGTTACGTCATTTACTCTTTCCGGCATTGAAGGAATGGTCGCAGACCCTGAAAATGCGGTATCCAGGTTCAGGGACCTGCTCAGGAGGGAAGAAACAGCAGTTATAATGATCACCCAGGACCTTTCAGGTTCCCTTAACGAAATAATTCATGAAGTAAACAATGCCGCCACGAAACCGCTGATAATTGAAATACCGGGAATTGAAGCGCCGGAAGAAGTCCGCAGATCAGTACTTCAATACGTTACTGAATCGCTCAATATCACCGCGTAAGAGAAAGGCTATGGTATCCTGTATTTTTCAATAATTTTATGAATAACCGCATTTGAATCATCATCAATATCGGTGATCTCAAAACCATTAAGATAGAATTCCCTGTCCACGGTGTCATGTTCCGACCGCTTGCATTCCCCGGTGAATTCAATATGCCGGTCGGCATCGGCTTTTCCCTTCCACTCAAAGGATTCAGGAACCTTCATTTTCAGGAGATAATACTTCCCCACCTGAAGGGGAAAGTCCGACATTATCATGATACCCTCTTTCGATATGTCGATAAGATATCCAAGGAAATCATCTCCCTCAAAGACCCGCAGATAAAATGTAAGGTACACCCGCTGGTGTTTCCGTAGAGAATGTTTCATGTGTCCCCCCCGGTTCGGCGCTGCTGCATTCATCAATACATGCAATTTACAAAGAAGAATGGCCTGATTCAATATTACCCGATAAAATTCTTACATCGCACCATTTTGTTCATTACTTTGCGATGCAGGCAACCCATGTTACTATCAATAGAATAACATTCCTCCGAGTCTGTCGAGAAAATTACATAACGCAATGCAGGAAAAATCTGACAGCACACCGTTACTGCCTGCACGGAGCGCAAAAGCCGTTCAAATTCCCCGAGGTACTCTGCAGCTATCTCCGCGTTATCAATAATCAGAATATTTTCATCATTCGAGACGCTTGCCCCGCGGGAAAAATTATAGGACCCCATCACCACAATTCTGCGGTCAATAATAAAC
>JAKQCH010000385.1 GCA_029573825.1 Spirochaetota bacterium
AATCTTCGGATGCGCTGACTGCTTCTGCTGTTTCATTCAGGGCCTCACCGTTCCCCAGAATTTTTATCTGCACTTGCTGCCTCCCATTGAACTTTCTGGTGCCGAATTGAAAGGGATGTTGCGGGTAACAGGAATCAGATCACAAAAATAAAACCTGTTTTCACGAAATACGATATCCCCCATTGTACACTTAACAGGTTTCCGGAAAACCGGGCCGTCGTATACGAAGGAATGAAACTCCCCGTTCTCTCCGCAGGGATCAGCTCCGGGAGGAAGGTCCGTCAGGAATTGCCGGTCGTATTCCCTGCCGCAGAAACTCCTGTCAAGGACTGTGGAGTCCACCGCAGTGATGACTGCCCTGAATCCTGCATCGATGAATGAGTGTGCAAGGGCAGTGGTGTCCTGTTCCCAGAGGGGGAAGAGCGCTTCCAACCCGACTTTATGCAGGTTTTCCTCCCGGTACTTCCGGAGGTCCCCGAGAAAAATATCACCGAACGCGACACGGGATATGCCGAGGTCTTTGAATTTGTTCAGAGCCGCAGTCATGTTTTTCTCATACTCTTCATTTGGGGCGTTCCTGGTGATGGTGACAATTTCGAGGGGAATGCCGAGGGACGCCGCCTGCTGTTCAAGGAGTACCCGGCGGACACCGTGCATACTGATCCGGTCATATTCGCCGGTAACAGTTGTCAGCAGGGCAATGACTTCATAGCCGGGGTTTTTCTGAAGTTCACAGAGCGCCAGGGCGCTGTCCTTGCCGCCGCTCCAGGTGAAGAGGATTCTTTTACGCATTGTTAATCTCCCGGTCAAAGTGCCTGTATTCACAAATCGGTTCAGTGTAGGATTGTAATTACGGTTTGACAATGATTTTATCCGGCAGTATATGTTACTTGTATACTGTGCTGTATACGGATTGTCCCCGGTGATGTTTATCATAAAGAAACAGTGCCTGTTCGTTGAAATGATGCACTGCAATAATACGGAGTCACTGAATGGAAGACATTTTCAAAAAAGTCCATTTTGATTTTGAAACCCTCCCTGCGCTGAAAAGCCCGCGCCATGAATTGGGGCTAACCGGTGCTGCTCTCGGGCTGATCCGTCTTCCAGCGGGTGAAGGATACACCTTCACACACAGCCACGATCGGCAGGAAGAGGTGTATCTTGTCATTGAAGGAAAAGGAGAAATGGTTATAAACGGGGAGATAGTATCCCTTACCCGCGGTGATGCGGTGCGGGTTTCACCTTCCGCACACAGGGCGCTCCGTGCCGCCGGGGAGGCGCTTCTGGTGGTGTGTGCGGGGGGCGTGCCGATGGGCTATCCGAAAAATCCCGGGGCCCGCTATCTCATTGATGACGGAATTCCCCATTACGATGAGGTGCCCCCATGGTATGCGGGTGATGAAGAAGTAGTTTTTCGGAACCGGAAGCTGAAGGAGCGAATGGAAAGATCGAGGAAGCGGCGTGAGGAACGGTCAAAATCAGAATGATCCATTGATGCTGATGCGCTGAGGTTTTTATCGTCCCGATGTTTCAATTTTTTTAAAATGAAATCTGACGTACTGAAAGGAGTGTTGTATGCGGAAAAACAGGACTGTGTATATAGTGCGGGCAATTGTCACAACACTTTTTCTGACCGGATTTGGCTGCGGAGCCGCCGGATTGTGCACCGGTGGCAGGGCGGAGATGTTTAACCGGGAAGCATCTGCGCCGGAGGCTCTGGCGGAAAAAGTTGTCGCCACACTGAACCCCTCGGATGGACAAACAATAGCGGACATCGGCGCCGGGGGAGGGTATTTCTCGTATCTGTTTGCGAAAAAGGTCGCTCCGTCAGGAAAGGTGTATGCCGTTGATGTAGATGCCGATTCCCTGCAGTATATCCGGAAAACAGCTGAGGAGAGGGGCCTTAAAAACATTATTGCCGTACAGGCAAAAAAAGATGGGCCAAATCTTATGAAAAACAGTATAGACATTATGTTTATGAGAAATGTTTTCCATGAAATTCCGGACCAGGGAAAGTATTTCCGGTCACTGCTGCCTTTTCTTAAAAGAGGCGGAAAAATCGCAGTCCTTGAATACAAGAATCCCGGCGGCTTCTCGCATGTTTCCCTGTTCGGTCATTTTACTCCGGAGGAGCAGATTGTGCAGGTACTTTCAGACGCGGGATATGAAAGGGTGGTCCGGTACGGATATCTGCCGGAACAGTCGTTTAATGTGTTTACCCCGGTTTATACCGGAAGCAGATAATGCCCTACAGTAAAAAAGAAATCTACAGCAACACTGCGGGAACTATTTTTCCCCTTTCACCGGTGAAGAGGGACTGAGGGTTTTCCAGAACACAT
>JAKQCH010000391.1 GCA_029573825.1 Spirochaetota bacterium
CTGGTTTTACGAAGCGGAGGTGGATGATAACGGACAGAAGTATATCATGGAGTATATGGGCTCTGAAAAATTCAGCGATTTTCACTGGCAGCTCATCCGCCTGGCGTACATGTCCGTAGCGAACCTGGTGATTGTTCCCGCACAGGATATAATCGGGTACGGCGCGGCCTTCCGCATGAACACCCCCGGCACCGCGTACGGGAACTGGCGGTGGAAACTCACTTCCAGGGCAATCACCGAAGAGATGATATCACGTCTTGCAGGGATGGCGCGGATGTACCGGAGGGTTGAGGAGACATGCAAATCTGAATCAGATGAAGATAGGAATTAAGCGAAGGAATGAGTTGTGATTACTCCTCGTGAGTAGTCGATTTCAATTTGAAACATGCGAAAGAAGTCAAGACCTACTAATGCATCAATCCCCCAGGAATCTTCAAAATGGGAAACGTATACTCCAAAATTTTTAATTGAGTGTCCGCATATTCTGATTTCTGGTAAAAAAACTTTGTTATACTTATGACTTTGAATACCTGGTTTTGTTATAATATCGCGATCAATGGAATCAAGGAATTGTGTAAAAAACAAAAAATTATCAGAAAACTCAGTTGCTGGAGCTCCGGTGTCCAGTATTGCATCAACGCTATATTCCACTCCTTTATTATTAAGAACAATTAGGTCAAGATGAATGTGGTGACGCTGTACATCAAATGAAGTTTCAGTGGCAGGCATGATTTCTTAAACCGGAAAAGGTTGACTCTCCCGTATAACGAAAGGCAACAGGTTTGTTTTTGATTGGATTGTTGTAAATCTCCTTTTTGTTTTTTGAATGACGTTCTATAACTCCTGCTACTATATGTCCGGAATTATCAACATCATAATCTATTATTAGAAGCCATTCATCCGGATATTCACGTATCATTTCGTCCCAGGACAATTTTTTACCCATGGAAAATCCCCCGCGGTCATTCAGGAGACATAATATTAGAACGAGAAGTACAATGTCAACTCTAAAATTTTAATCGAATATGATCGCCCCGTGCATAACTGCCGAATAGTATCAGATCAACTGGATGAGGAATATTTGCAGTAATAATTTGCAAATTGGATTTGAATACGGCAGTGATCTTTCTGGGCAGTTAAAACACAAACTCCTTCGGCACAACCACAATGTCCTCTTCGGTTACCGTAAAGCGTTTTCTGTCTTTATCGAGATCATAACCGATTTCTTCGTTTTCAGGAACTTTTATCCGCTTGTCGATGATTGAGTTTTTTATCTTCGCGTTTTTTCCCACCGTAACACCATGCATCAGGATGGAATTTTCCACCACCGCGTTGTTCTGCACTCTGACTCCCGGAGAGAGAATGGAGTGCAGCACTGATCCATTGTTTACCACTGCGCCATTAGATGCAATTGAGTTAATTACTTTCGTGAAAGAATTATTATCCTCGCTGAGTATTTTCGCGGGGGGGAACTGCTCCATGTATGTCCTTATTATCCAGCCCCGTTCGTAAAGGTCAATGGGGGGATTTTCAGTGAGCAGTTCCATATTCGCTTCATAATAGGATTTTATGGTTCCAATATCACGCCAGTATGCACGGTCGCCTTCATTTTCAACATAGTCGTAGGTGAAGACCCTGTCATCTTTGAATATCCGGGGGATCACATCCTTGCCGAAATCATGGGAGCCTTCAAGCTTGTGGTCCTGTGAAAGATAGGTAACGAGCTTTTCTGTTTTGAAGCAATACAGCCCCATCGACACGAAGGCCCTGTCCTTTTTCCCGGGGATAGGCCGGGGACTGTCCGGTTTTTCCTTAAATCCGATGAGGCGCTGGGATTTGTCAACTTCCAGGACCCCGAACCGTTTCGCCTCATCAAGGGGGGTTTCTATGGCTGCAATGGTAAGATCCGCATTGTTCTCAATATGGAAATGGAGCATCCGGTTATAGTCCATTTTATAAATGTGATCGCCGGAAAGGATCATCACATACTCAGGTTTTTCCATTTCGATGATGTAGATGTTCTGGAAAATCGCATCGGCAGTGCCCCGATACCAGTCATCGGTTATCCTCTGCTGAGGCGGGACAACGTCAATAAAGGCCCCCAGTTCCCGGTGAAAGAGGTTCCAGGCAGTACTTATGTGTCGTTCAAGGGAGAGAGATTTGTACTGCGTCAGGACAATAATTTTTCTCATGTCGGAGTTCAGGCAGTTGCTCAGGGGAAAGTCGATAATTCTGTATGTACCGCCAAAATGTACCGCAGGTTTGGACCGGTCCCGTGTCAGGGGGTAGAGCCGTTCTCCCTGGCCCCCTGCGAGAATAAAGGTCAGTGTTTTTTTATTGGATGCTCCCATTATTTAGTTCGTGATGCGATAATCTCTTTTATCTTGTCCTTCAGTTCCTGAAGATTGGAGGATTTTGTAATATAGGCAT
>JAKQCH010000432.1 GCA_029573825.1 Spirochaetota bacterium
CTCAGCTTCAGCTGCGGAGAGCATCCCGTTCGCGGTACGGTCCTTCACGGAGGCAAGGGGGTTGAAGAATTCCAGTTTGGCAAGAATTTCAGCATTTCCTTCCCTGGAGATTTTGTTCAGCCTCAAAAGCGGAGTATGGCCGATAAGGGCAATGATATCCTGTGCGATTTTCATGGCATTTCTCCTGGCCTGGTTTTATCCGGCTATTTTTTTCTCACCTTTCCCCGAATCTGCTGTATTGTTTCACCGATTTTTTCACTCAGAGGATCACGTTCAACTCCTTCCATTTTCTCACGGAAAAACAGATGCCGGATATCGGTGAGAATATTGTAGAGTACAGGAGTCCGAAAAGTGTTATCACTGTTCCGAACGCCAGCCCCCATGACATTGCAATCGCCATTGGCTTCAGAAACGGGTTATTTCCACCGATTCCGTACGCGGTGGGAATAAGGCCGAAGAATGTTGTCACTGTGGTGAGAAAGATAGGGCGCAGCCTGTTTCTTCCCGCCTCAATGGTTGCCTCCATGCGTTCAAGGCCTTTCAGTCGGGCCTTTTTAATAAAATCGACATACACAATAGAATCATTGACGATGACCCCGGTAAGCCCCACAAGCCCCATGATCGCAAGAAACGACAAAGGAAGTCCGTGAAAAAAGAATGTCCAGATTACCCCCATAATGGTAAGCGGAATAACCCCCATGATAACAATAGGATGGAGGAGAGAACGGAACAGGGCCACAAGGATGATATATATTACCAGCGCCGCAATAATGAATGACCGCACGAGGTTTTGCAGTGACTCCTGGGTGTCCTTGAACTCCCCTTCGTAGTTTACAGTATAACCGGGATATTTGTCTTCGATATTCCGGAAATCACGAATGAGATTCAGGTTTACCCTGCTTGACGTAATGTCTTTTGCATGTTCATCAATTTCCGCAGTGACTGTGATGGCGCGTCGCCACATTCTTCTGTTTATTACACTGATCCCTTTTGTTTCCTCAATCCTGGTTACTCTGGAAAAGGGAACCAGCTTTCCTGTTTTGTTTGCAATCTTTACATTTCTGAGGGTGTCGATATTTTTTCTCAGGTGAAGCGGAAACCGGACACGGATATCAATTTCCTCATCTGTCTTTTTTATCTCCGTGGCAACGGTACCTTCAAAGCATGTGCGGAGAGTACTCGCGACATCTGCCACCGTAATCCCTGCGACTGCTGCGGTCCGTTCGTCAACATATACTCTGACCTCGTCTTTTCCTTCTTCAAAGTTATCCTTCACATCTTTAAGGCCTTTTATACCGGAGAGGTACTGTTTGTATTGTGAGGCGATCTGTTTCAGTACTTCAAAATCATTGCCCTTAATCCGGACAGCGACAGGGCTCCCCACAGGGGGCCCGTTGCGTATATACCTGAATTCAAGCGAATTAAAGACATTCTGTTCAATGTATTTTTTCGTCTTTTTTCTGATGTCATCCATTATAATGTCCGCTGTCCGCTGCCGCTTCTCCTCCGGTGTCAGATATACGAGGATAATTCCATATTCCGCACCGCGCTTGGTGTTGGGATCGTTGGCTCCTTCGGACATTATTCCTGCACGGGATGTATAACTCAGGAGCTCAGTTTTCGGAAGCTGTGAAATGATCTTCTCTATATTATTCAGATTCTCGCTCATCCGGGAAACGCTGGTACCAGTAGGGGACTCTGCTTTTATAACAACGGTTTCGATACCGCTCTGAGGAAACAGAATAAATTTTGTATTAAACCTGGCGAATATTAGTGTACCGACAAAAAAGAGAAAAAGCAGAAACGCGAATTTATATCGGGACCGCAGCACTATTGCGAGGATGGAAACATATCGTGTCCGGAAAAAGTCATGGATCCAGTTCTTTTTTTGTGTGATCGCAATGTCATGTTTTCTCCGTTTTTCAATTTCGAGAATGTGGGAAGGAAGGATCAGCATGGATTCTGCCCATGAAAACAGAAGTGCCACCGACACGACAGCGGGCAGCGTCCACATGAACTTGCCCATTATGCCGCTCATGAAGAGAAGCGGCGCAAAGGCGGCAATAGTGGTCAGGATGGTCCCCGCGACAGGCACAATGACTTCATGGGTGCCATTGATGACCGCCTCCCTCACCGGCATGCCGTCCTCAAGGTGGCGATAAATGTTTTCAGCCACAACAATGGCATCATCCACAAGCATACCGAGGACAACGATAAGGCCGAACATTGACATGAGGTTGACGCTGATACCGTAATACGCCATCCATACAAAGGTCCCGCAGAATGCAAGGGGAAGTCCGAGCGCAGTAACGAGAGAAATACGCCACCCCAGTGTCAGCAGGAGTGATAATACCACAAGCAATGAACCCACAATTGCATTGCCGGAAAGCACAGTCAGCCGTCTCCGCACGTAATATGAGAGGTCATTGTTGGTAGCGATTTCATAATTGCCGGGAAGCAGCTTTTTGAACCGGTTTATTTCATTGAGTATCAGGTCAACAAGGGCGATGATGTCCGCAGATTCTTTTTTGAGGACGGTGAGTGCCACTGACTTTTTACCGAGGGTGCTATTGATTATTGTTTCCTCTTCAAAAGAGTCCTTCACCGTTGCGATATCGCCGATACATACCCAGTTGCCGAGGTCATTTGCCCGGACAAGGACACGCCGCAGTTCATCAGCGGTTTCCACTTCTCCCATGGTGCGGATCATGACCTCTCCCGTGGGGGCCTTGATTATACCTCCGGGGAAATTCAGGTTTTTTTTCGCCAGGGCCGTTACCACCTCGTTGACGCCTATCTGGTAGAGATCAAGAAGGACGGGATTAATTTCAACTATCATCTCCCGGTCCCGGTATCCCTGTTTATCAATCCGTGCAACGCCGGGGAGGTCTATGATGCGGTCCTCAAGAATTTTCGCAAATTTCCGCAGTTCG